>JBICIB010000360.1:0-11342 GCA_043101415.1 Planctomycetota bacterium JB042
GACCGGGCCGCGCTCTCCCCTCCGGCCTCGACGGAGCAGCTCCTCCATCCCCGGCGGGCGTACCTCGGCGAGAGGGACGAGCCGCAGGAGCTCCCCGCGTCGTCGATCGGCGCGCGCCTCCCGGCCGGCTTCGCGCGCGTGGCGTCGACGACGCTCGGCGAGTTCGGCGTCGGGGCGTTCGTCCGATTCGCCGGCGATCCGGTCCGGGCGGTCCGGGTCGCGCGGGGTTGGGACGGGGACCGGGCGACGGTCTGGCGCCTCGACGACGTGCGCGTCCTCGAGTGGGAGGTCGTCTTCGACTCCGAGGCGGACGCGGCGGAGGCGATCGATGCGCTGCGGAAGGTGTTTCAGCGCCGGTTCCACCGGACCGTGGCGGGGGACGGGATCTCGATCGAGATGGACGCCGAGAAGACGCGCGTCCGGGCGGCCGACGGGGACGGCGCCGTCCGGTCGTCCGCCCGGCGCGAGGGACGGTCGGTCCGGTGGCTCGACGAACGCACCGGTCGGGTCGACCTCCGCGCGCTGACCGACTGACGCCGGCCCCGTGTCGGCGCGGCGCGGGTCAGCCGTCCGGCGCGGCGAAGGTCCGCGGCACCTGGCGGACCGCGTAGACCCGGCGGGCCGGGTGCGCGTCGGCGTTCCCGAGCACGAGGTCGTCGGCCAACGCCGCGAAGTACCGCTCGAGTTCGCCCCGTTCCTCCCCGTCGCCGTCCATCTCCTCCATCGCGGCGACGAGCATCCGATCGGCCCCCTCGCGCATCGCGTCGTCGGCGGCGATGCGCCGGAGCGCCACGTCGTCGCTCGTCCGTCCCTCGATCGCGAGCCGCTCCTCCCAGGGGAGCTGCACCCCGCCGGAGAAGAACCCGACCACCTCGGGGGCGATCGCGTGGTCGACGCGCGGGTCGAGCGTGAGGACGAACAGGTCGACGTCCTCGTCGTGCTGCCGGAGGCTCGGCAGCAGCGCGTCGAGCTCGGCCGGGTCCTTCGCCACCAGGAGGGTCGGGGCGTCGGGATGGGGATCGAACTCGACCAGGTCGGCGCCGAGGCGCCAGGCGAGGGCGGCGGCGATCGGCCGGGTCTCGGGGGCGGCGGCGGCGACGCGCTCGGGCTCGAGGTCGAGCGCCGGGAGGAGCGCCTCGAGGCGGAGGAGGACGTCCGCGATCCAGTCGACCCCGACGATCCCGCGGGGGAGCTGGTGGTCGACCCGCAGGGCCGCGCCCCCCTGCTCGACGAAGTACCAGTCGCGCGCGTCGAGTCGTCCCCGGCCGAGCACCCGGGCGGCGCGGCCGATCATCGCGGCGACCGCGTCGAGCTGGGCGTCGGCCTGCTCGTCGCCGCTCGCGTCGATCGAATCGAACGCCTCCCGCGCCGCCTCGAGGTCCCCGAGGTGCAGGTGGCACTCGACCATCAGCAGGCCGGCCGCGAACGGCTCGGGCCCCGCGATCGAGGCGTCGGCCGCGGTCCGGGCGAGGTGGGGGAGCGCCGCCGCGAACTCGCCGGCCTGGAACAGCGCGTAGCCGAGCTCGTACCGCACGAGCGGGTGGTCCGGCTCGCGTTCCGCGCAGAGCTCGAGGTACCGGACGCCGAGGACCGGGCGGTGCTGCTCGACCAGGGTGAACCCGAGGTCGTAGAGGGCCTGCGGGTCGCCCGGGTCGGCCGCGACGTGCGCGAACCGGTCGGCGTCCTCGCGGGACCCGAGGTGCGCGGCGAGCTTCGCCGCCGCCGGCAGACCGTCCGGGTGGAGCGGGGCGAGGGTCAGGAGGTCGAGCAAGGCCCGGAACGCGCCGCGGAGATCCTTCGCCTCGACGCGCTCCTGGGCCGCGGCGAGGAGCGACTCCGGCGTCGGCACCTCTTCGGGGTTTGAAACCATCCCGGCGAGTCTACACAATGAATCGGACACATCCTCCTCGTCCGACGAAGGTGCGCGTTGCTCACGGTCGCGGTCATCAACCAGAAGGGAGGCGTGGGGAAGACGACGACGACCGTCAACCTCGGCGCCGGCCTGGCGCGGCTCGGGAACCGCGTCCTCCTCCTCGATTTCGATCCGCAGGCGAACCTCACCAGCCACCTCGAGCCGACCGGCGACCCGAACGAGGGGACGACGTACGACCTCCTGCGCGACCGCCGCCCGATCGCGGAGCTCGTCCGGGAGACCGGCGAGGAGAACCTCTTCGTCGTCCCCGCCGGCGACGACCTCGCCGGGGTCGAGATCGAGCTCGCGTCGGAGATCGGCCGCGAGTCGATCCTCCGAGACGCGCTCGCCCGCGCCGAGGCGGACGGGCTCGCCGCGGACTTCGTCCTGATCGACTGCGCGCCGTCGCTCGGCCTGCTCGCCGTGAACGCCCTGACCGCCGCCGACGAGGCGCTCGTGCCGATCCAGGCCGAGTTCTTCGCGCTCTCCGGGATGGCGAAGTTCGTCGAGGTGCAGCGCCTGGTCCAGAACCGGCTGAACGACCGGCTCCGGCTCGCCGGCATCGTCATCTGCATGTGGAAGGGGAACGCGCGCCTCTCGCACGAGGTCCGCGAGGAGGTCGAGAACGTGTTCGGCGACGTGCTGTATCGCGGCGTCGTCCGGCAGAACGTGAAGCTCGCCGAGGCGCCGTCCGCGGCGCGCACGATCTTCGAGTACGCGCCCGACTCGAACGGCGCCGCCGACTACGCCGCCCTGACGATCGAGTTCCTCCGTCGCCACGAGGGGACCGTCCCCGCCGACGCGATGGAACGCCTCCTCCGCTCGGGCCCGCCGCCGGCCGCGGCGCCTCCCGAGGAGACCGAAGCGGCCGCCGAGACGGCCGAGTCCGTCGAGCCCGAGGGACGGACCGCGCCGGTCGCGCCCGAGGGCCCCCAGTCCTCCGGGGAAGGCGGGGAAGGCGAGGAAGGCGGGGAACCCGAGAATCCGCTCCAGCCGGACGCCCCTCCTGCCGATGAGGGTGGGACGCGGCCGGATGCGCCGACCGCGATCGATCCGGTCCAGGCCGACGGCGGGGGCCCCGGACCGTCCTGATGCGGAGACGGACATGGTGGGGCGAGGCATCCTCGCGGCGGGACTCTGGAGCGCGACGGTCGGGTTCCTGGGAGGCGACGCCGGCGCGGCGCCCGTCGACGGACCGGCCGCCTGGACGGTCGAGGCGGTCACCCGCTCGGGAGCCCGCTACAGCGGCGTCGTCGTCCGCTCGAACCAGACGGCCGGGCTGTTCGACGACGGCGTCGCGGCGGACCTCGCGGGTTGGGACGCCCGCCGCCGGATCGAGCTGAGGTGGTTCAACGGCCTCTCCGGGAGCATCTCGTTCAAGGCGAGCGAGTTCGTGTCCCTGGAGCGGACCGGCACGCTGACCGAGGACGAGCTGAAGGAGCGCGAACGCTCGCGGACGACCTCGAGCTCCGACAAGTGGGAGAAGGAGCGCGCGCGGCTGGCGAAGGTGTACGACGAGCGCTCCCGGCGCGCGACGGCGGCGGCCGAGGCGGCCGCCGAGGCGGCGGAGAAGGCGGCCCGGTCGCTCGACCGGAAGCTGACGGAGACCCAGAAGGAGCTGCTCGACACGTATCCTCCCGAGGACGGGTGGATTCCCGCGAAGAAGACGCAGCTCTACCATCAGACCGTGATCCTGGACAACCAGCCGCTCTCCGATCGGGAACGGGAGTGGCTCGACCGCTACTCGGAATGGAAGCCGGCGTACGACCTGTGGCTCGAGGCGGAGAAGAAGCGGATCGCGGCCGAGGCGGCGGCGGAGCAGGCGGGGAAGCTCGTCGCGCCCGGGGAGCGCTCGGGCCCGGCGGGGACCGCGAAGAGCGCGGCGGCGGAGATCGACCCGGACCGTCCGACGGAGGAGGAGGCGAGCCGCCTCCCGCCCCCGCTGTCGGGGGAGGCGCCCGAGCCGGAGAAGGTGTCGGAGACCGCTCCGAAGCCGATCCCGCTCTCGGGAGCCGGGGGCTGATCGAGGCCCGTTCCGCCCGCGCCCGCGCGACCGCGCTCGCGGCGCGCGGGGGGGGGCTCGGACGGCTCCTCTCGCTCGCCGCCCTGCCGTACGGCGGCGTGATGCGGGTCCGGAACCTGCTGTACGACCGTGGCGTCCTGCCGCGCCGGGGGGCCTCGGTCCCTTCGATCTGCGTCGGCAACCTCACGACCGGCGGCACGGGGAAGACGCCGATCGTCGCCTGGCTCGCCGCCGCGGCCCGCCGCGCCGGACGGAGGCCCGCGATCCTGACCCGGGGGTATCTGCCGCGCGGCGCCGCGGGGCCTCCCGACGAGGTTCGGCTGTACGCCCGGCTCGTCCCCGACGTCCCGGTCGTCGTCGACGCCGACCGCGTCCGTGGGGCGTCGCGGGCGACGGCCGAGGGGGCGGACCTCCTGCTGCTCGACGACGGGTTCCAGCACCGTCGGTTCGCGCGCGACGTCGACCTCGTCCTGCTCGACGCGTCCGATCCGTTCGGCGGCGGCCGGCTCCTCCCGGCGGGCCGGCTGCGCGAGCCGCCGTCCGGTCTCTCGCGCGCCACGGCGGTGGTGCTGACGCGGTGCGCCCGGGCGAGCGACGAGTCGCTCGCGAGCGCCGAGGCGGCGGTCCGCGCGCGCGCGCCGGGGGTGCCGATCCTCCGCGAGGACCACGTCGTGAAGGAGGTGATCCGCGCGGGCGGTCCCCCGCCGCCCGACCTCGACGGGGCGCAGGTCTTCGTCTTCTCGGGGATCGCGGACGGACGCTCTCTGGTCGAGACCGTCCGGTCGCTCGGGGCCCGGCCGGTGCGCGCCGCCGACTTCGGCGACCACCACGCCTTCACGCCGTCCGAGATCCGGTCGCTCGAGGCGGAGGCCGCGGCCCTCGGCGCGGAGTGCGTCGTGACGACCGAGAAGGACGTCGTCCGCCTCGAGGGGGCCGCCGCCTGGCGCGGGCGGGTCCCCCTGGCGGCCCCTCGGATCGTCCCGCGCCTCTCGGCCGCCGACCGCGCCGTGCTCGCCGGGGTCGTGGGTTTCGAAATCGACGATCCGGAGGGAGAATGACCGCCCCGAGCCGCCTCGCGGCCGGTTTCATCGGAGGTCCGGCCGCGCCCGCGCGTGGGGGCGGCCCCCGGAGGTGACGATGATTCGTCCGTCGATCCTCGCCCTGCTCCCGCTGCTGCTCGCCCCGCCGGGGACGTCGTCCGAGGGGCCGGCCTCGCCCGAACGCCCGAGCCGCCACGAGCTTCGGCAGCGCGCGAACGAACTCGATCGTCTGGTGGCGGCCGACCTCGCGCGCCGGGGGGCGCGCCCCGGTGCGATCGTGGACGACGCCACGTTCCTGCGTCGGACGACGCTCGCGATCGCGGGGCGCATCCCGACCCTGGCCGAGGAAGAGGCGTTCCGCGCCGATCGGTCGTCGACGAAGCGGCACGATCTCGTCGACCGCCTGGCCGCCGGGCGCGGATACGAGAGTTCGATGTTCCACTGGTTCGCGGACCTGCTCCGGATCCGGACCAAGCTCGCCCGCTACACCTCCGGCGAGCCGTACGTCCACTACGTGAAGGAAGCGATCGCGACCGACCGCCCGTACGACGTGGTCGTGCGCGAGCTCCTGACCGCCACCGGGCCCGCGCACCGGGAGGGGAACGGCGCGACCGGGTACCGGCTCCGCGACCGGGGCATGCCCGAGGACAACACCGCGAACACGGCCCGGGTCTTCCTCGGGACCCGGATCGAGTGCGCGCAGTGTCACGACCACCCGTTCACCGACTGGAAGCAACGGGACTTCTTCCGGCTGGTCGCCTTCGGCGGCGGGGTCGAGGACGTCCACGACGAGCCGCCGTCCGATCGGTTGCGGGCGTTCGGCCGCGAGCTGCGCCGCGTCGGGGACGCGGACGAGCGGCGCGGGTTCCGGCGGATGATCCGGCCCGTGGCGACCGGGGTCTCCGGGTCCGGCACCGGCGTCGCCGCGCTCCCGGACGACTACCGCTACGACGACGCGGAGCCGGGCGCGCTGGTGCGGGCGGCGCCGCTCTTCGGGCCGGACGTCCCGCTCGACGGGCTCGCCGCGGAGCCGGACCTCGAGCGGCCGCGGGGACGGAAGCGGAACGTGCGCCGGGGGCGGAAGAAGGACCCCGCCGCCGTGTTTCCGGAGATCGGCTCGCGCGAGGCGTTCGCGGAGTGGGTCACGGCGCCGGAGAACCCCCGCTTCACCACGGTCGTCGCGAACCGGATGTGGAAGCGCGTCTTCGGGGTCGGCCTGATCGAACCGGTCGACGACCTGCGCGACGACACCGTCCCGTCCGATCCGGCGCTGATGGCGGCGCTCGAGCGGCTGATGAAGGACGTCGGGTACGACCTCCGCGCCTTCCAGCGGGTCCTCTGGCACACCGACCTCTGGCAGCGGGAGGCGGCGCCGCTCGATGCGACCGCGCCGGGCGGCCCGGCGTTCGTCGGTCCGGCGCTCCGGCGTCTCTCCGCGGAGCAGCTGTGGGACTCGCTCGTCACCCTGATCGTGCCGGACGTCGACGCGACCCTCGCGGCGCCGGACGAGGGGGCGCGGGAGGTGTACGCGCGGTTCGACGAGGCGCTCGCCTGGACCGACGACGACCTGCGCGAGCGCCTCGAGCTCGAGACGCTCCGGCGGACCGACCGGAAGGCGTACCAGCGCGCGAGGGCGCGCGAGCGCGCCGAGGCCCGGGCGCACGACCGTGAGGTCCGGAAGCTGGCGAAGCGGCTGGAGCGGGCGCGTCAACGGGAGCGGACCCGGCGCGTCGCCGACCTCGAGGCGAGGCTGGCGCAGCTCGGCGTCTCGACGGCCGAGGTCGAACAGGCGGTCCGGGGGCGCGGCCTCGAGCGGGCGAGCGACCTCCCGTCGCCGGTCGACCCCGGACACTTCCTCTGGCAGTTCGGCCAGTCCGAACGAGAGCAGGTCGAGGCCGGCCACCGCGAGGCGAACGTGCCGCAGGTGCTGAACCTCCTGAACGGGTTCGTCGAGGAGGAGCTCCTCTCCCGGGAGAACTCCGAGGTCCTGCTGGCGACCGCGGCCGCGCGGACCCCCGACGAGACGGTCGACGTCGCGTGGCGCGCCGTCCTCGCCCGCGCTCCCTCCGCCGACGAGCGGGCGACCTGGCGGGACGACGTCGCGACCCGGGGGACCCCGGCCGTCCACGACCTCCTCTGGACCCTCCTCAACTCCCACGAGTTCCTCTTCCTGCGATGACCGACGACCGCCGCCTCCGCCCCCTCGCCCGCCGCCTCGACGATCCGTCGCGCCGCCGGTTCCTGGCCGACGCCGCCCGCGGCCTCCTCGGGGTCGCCGTCGCCCCGTTCGTCGCGCCGTTCGCCCGCGCCGCCTCCGCGGTCCCGCTCGCCCCGGCGACGGCGCGGCACGTGATCTACGTCTACCTGAGCGGCGGGATGTCGCAGCTCGACACGTTCGACCCGAAGCCGGGCGCCGAGACCCAGGGGCCGACCCGATCGATCGACACCGCGGCGGACGGCGTGAGGATCTCGGAGCACTTCCCGCTCCTCGCGCGTCGGATGGACAAGGTCGCGGTCGTCCGGTCGATGCAGTCGACGCAGGGGGCGCACGCGCAGGGGCGGTACCACCTCCACACGGGGTACGAGCTGCGCGGCACGATCCGCCACCCGTCGCTCGGCGCGTGGCTCGAGCGGCTCGCGGGGACGCTCCACCCGGAGCTCCCGGCGCACGTCTCCGTCGGCGGCGGCGCGTACACCGCGTCCGCCGGCTTCCTCGACCCGCGGTTCACGCCGCTCCCGCTCGGCGATCCCGAGGAGGGGCTGCCGCACGCGCACCGTCCCGCGCACGTCCCGGCGGAGACGTTCGACCGCCGGCTGGCGCGGCTCGACGCGATGAACACCGCGTTCCGCCAGCGGCACCCGAGCCGCGACGTCGACGCGTACGCCGACCTGTACGAGCAGGCGGTGAAGCTCATGGACTCCGCGGACCTCGCCGCGTTCGACCTGAGCCGGGAGTCGGCGGCGACGCGCGCCGCGTACGGCGAGGACCGGCTCGGGCAGGGGTGCCTCCTCGCGCGGCGCCTCGTCGAGCACGGCGTCCGGTTCGTCGAGGTCGTGAACGGCGGGTGGGACACGCACAACGACAACTTCGAGACGATGGAGGAGCTCTGCCCGCCGCTCGACCGGGCGCTCGCCGCGCTCCTCGCCGACCTCGACGCGCGCGGCCTCCTCGACGAGACGCTGGTGGTGCTCGCCACCGAGTTCGGCCGGACGCCGCGGATCGTCGAGAAGCGGAACGGGCGGAACCACCACCCGCAGGCGTTCACCTGCCTCCTCGCGGGGGGCGGCGTCGTCGGCGGCCGGGCGTGGGGCGCGACGAACGAGACCGGCGAGGAGATCGTCACCGAGCCGGTGCGGGTGAAGGACTTCAACGCGACGATCGCGTACGCGCTCGGCCTGCCGCTCGACCACGAGCTCGTGTCGCCGAGCGGCCGGCCGTTCACCGTGGCGGACGACGGGAAGCCGGTGACGGGGCTGTTCGCGTGAGGCGCGTCGCGGCCCCGCTCCTCGCCCTCGTCGCCCTCGCCGGCGCCGCGCGCGGGGCGGTCGACTTCGAGACGAGCGTCCTGCCGGTCCTCGAGGAGAAGTGCTTCCGCTGCCACCGGGCCGCGTACGAGGACGACCGGGGCCGCCTGAGGAAACCGAAGGGCGGTCTCCGGCTCGACGGCCGCGCGTGGATCGAGTGGGGCGTCGACGGGGAGCCTGTCGTGACGCCGGGGGACGTGGAGGCGAGCCCGCTCTGGGGACTGACCGTCCTCGACGAGGACGACCCGGACCGGATGCCGAAGAGCGGGGAGGGGCTGACCGCGCGCGAAGCGGAGGTCCTGCGCCGTTGGATCGACGAGGGCGCGTCGTTCGGCGCCTGGGTCGGCGCGGCCCGCGACGCGTCGCCGCCGCCGCCGCCCGAGGCCGAGGAGGCCGGCGCCGGCGCCCCCTCGCCGAGGCTCGCCGGGTTCCTCGCGCTCGGCGAAGGCGTGCCGGCCGCGACGTCGGCGTCGATCGAGGCGCTCGCGCGCTTGGGCGCGCGGGTCGAGCCGGTCGTCGCGGGTTCGCCGCTCCTCCGCGTCTCGTTTCCGGTCCGGGACGAGCGCGAATGGGGGGAGCTCGGGGCACGGCTCCGCGCGGTCGCCCGGAACGTGGCGTGGCTCGACCTCTCTCGGACCGGGGTCGGCGACGACGTCGCGGAGCGCCTCCCGGAGCTGCCGCGTCTCGTCCGTCTCGACCTGCGCGGGACGACGGTCTCCGACCGGGGCGCCGCGGCGCTCGCGCGGTTCGACCGGCTGGAGGACCTGAACCTCTTCGGGACGCGGGTGACCGACGCCGGCCTGGCGAAGCTCGGCCGGCTCGAGTCGCTGCGCGTCGTGCGGGTGGGGGAGACCGGGTGCACCGAGGAGGGGATCCGGGCGCTGCGCGAGGCGCAGCCGGGCGTGCGGGTGGTGGGGGATCCGTTCGAGACCGATCGATAGGGCGAAGCGGCGCGCTGTTCTTCGTGCCGGCGCCCGATCCCGACTTCCCGTCCGCCCGGTCGGGACACGGCGTGAGTCAGAAATCGAACTCCATCCCATCGTCCAGGATGAGCGTGTTCGGCAGCGCGAACCCCATCAGCTCTCCGACCACCTCGTGGAAGAAGAACGGCTTCACGTGGGTGACGAGGAGCTTCGCCTCCGGGTGGAACGGGAGCGCGTCGCGGATCATGCGCGGCGTGAGGTGGCCGGTGGCGACGGCGAGGTCGCCCATCCGGCTCGGCCACGACGCCTCGACGATGATGGCGCGGAGGTTGTCGACCCCGGCGACGACCTTCTTCACCGATTCGGTCGACCCGGTGTCCCCGGCGATGAAGATGCTCGAGGTGCCGTCGTCGATCAGGAACCCGAAGCAGGCGACCGGGTGCTCCATCGGGTAGGCCGTGAACGTCAGTCCGTCGATCGTGAACGGCTCGCCCGCCTTCACCGGCCGCAGCGTGAGCGAGATCGACTTCTTGTTCTTCAGGACGGTGAAGTCGGGCCAGACCCGGTTGTTGAACATCCCGTCGCTCAGGTCGTCGATCGTGACCTTGCTGCCGTAGATAGTGATCGGCTTCGTCTGGCGGGCGAACCGGTTGTCGACCAGGAACGGGAGGTTGGCGACGTGGTCGAGGTGGGCGTGGGAGAGGACGACGTGGTCGACCTTCTCCTGGGCGTGCGGCGGGAGCATCGCCGTGATCGCGCCGGCGTCGACGGCGACGGTGTCGTTCACCAGGAAGGACGTCGGATGCTTGCCGAGCGTGGACCCACCGCAGCAACCGAGGATCTGCAACCGCACCCGCCGGACCTCCTCCGACACCCACCCGGACCGCAGTCTAGCGGCCGAGGCGGGATTTCACGTCCCGAAGCGGTTTCCGGCGCACGTTGACCGGCTCCGGCCGCGAGGGTCGAATGTCGCGATGGCCCTCCGCCGCGTCCTGGTGCTGTTCGGACGGGCCCCGCGCGCCGGGGCGGTGAAGACCCGTCTCGAACCGGCGCTCGGGGCGGCCGGCGCGGTCCGCGTCTACCGGGAGTTCCTGCGGGACGTCGTCGCCCTTCCGCGCCCTCACGCCGACGAGGTCGTCCTCGCGGTGGCGCCGCCGCTCGACGCGGCCGCGCGCGCCGCGCTCGACCCGGTCGCCCCGGCCGCGATCCGACGGACGGAGCAGCGCGGACCCGACCTCCCCTCGCGCCTGGAGGCGGCGTTCGCCGACGAACTCGCGTCCGGCGACGCGGCGGTGGTGGTCCGGAACACCGACTCCCCGCTCCTCCCGCCCGAGCGCGAGGCGGAGGCGTTCGAGAGGCTCGACGACGGCGCGGACCTCGTGTTCGGTCCGGACGAAGGGGGCGGGTACTACCTGGTCGGGATGACGCGTCCCCACCGAGGCCTCTTCCCCGGGATCGAGACGTCCTCGCCGGGAAACCTCGAGGCGACGCTCGGCCGGGCGAGGACGATCGCGGGCCGGGTCGACGTCCTCGCGACCGAGCCGGACGTCGACACGCCGGCCGACCTCGAGCGCCTGGCGGCGACGCTCGCGCACGATCCGGGGGCGCGCCGCCGCGCTCCGGCGACCGCGGCGGCCCTGCGGGCGCTCGGCCGGGCCGCGTCGTGAACGCGTCCGAGGCGCCCGACGCCGGCTCGACGGCGGGCGGAGCGAAGCTCCTCGGCCTCGCCCTCCTCGTCGGCGGGCTCGCCCTCGCGGCGTGGCGGATGGCGCCGGGGCTCGAGGCGCCGTTCGGACCCGGGTTCTTCGGCGCGAACGCGGCCCGCTACTCGATCGCCGGCCGGAACTACGATCGGCACGGATTCCTCGCCCACCTCGGCGCGCCCGACTTCACGCCCGGCGACCCGGGGGATCGTCCGG
>JBICIB010000361.1:0-4253 GCA_043101415.1 Planctomycetota bacterium JB042
GTGTGCTCTTCCGATCTCCCTCGCCGCGGATGCGCATCAGCGCGCGCTTCACCGCCTTCCAGCGGAGCACCCGTCCCGGGTCGTCGGCGGTCCGGAGCCCCGGCACGTCCCGGAGCGCGTCGAGGAACACCTCCTGCGTCACCTCCATCGCGTCGTCGACGTCCCGCAGCACCCGGTGCGCGGCGCGGTAGACGGCGGCGTGGTGGGCGCGGACCCAGGCTTCGTACGTGGCGCGGTCGGACATCGGCGGTCTCCCGGAGGGTCGGGTGCGGCGAGCGTTCGCCGTCCGGGGTGCAGGCGATCGGGAGTCGTTCGGGAGATTCTGACGCTTTTCGCGGCCGCGGTGGGGCGGAGGCCGGATTTCCGAATCCGCCCGGATCCGAGGCGACACGGATGCGCTCGAAGCCTCCTTTTCGAACCGAGGGAGAGAGACCCCATGAGCCGATCCAGATCGGGGGCGCCGGGCCTCCGCACGTTCCCGTCGCGCGTCGCCGGCGTCGCGTTCCTCGCGGCCGCCGTCCTCGCGGCCGGCGCCTCCCCCCGCGCGATCGCGGCGGTGGTCGTCTCCGGACAGGTCGTCGACGCGTCGTCCGGCGCCGCGGTCGCCGGCGCGTGGGTCGCGATCGGCGAGGTCGTCGACGACGACGGCGACGGCGTCAAGGCCGCGGCGCACGCGTTCAGCGACGCGTCGGGCGGGTATTCGCTGGTGCTCCCGTCCTCGGGCGACGTCTGGAACGTCGCGGTGCACGCGCCGGGGTACGTCAACCTCGGCCGGACGGTCGCCGAGGCGGTCCTGACCGGGGCCCACACGCTCGCGCTGACCCCGAGCGCGGCCGGCGTCGCGTACTGGGGACGGCTCACCTCGATCGACGTCCCGGGCGCCTCGCTCGCGGCCGTCGCGGTCCGGGCCCGGGACGTCGGCCCGGACTTCGTCGCGATCACGGACGAGACCGGGCGGTTCGGGCTGACCGTCGCTCCGGGGGCGGAGGTCGGACTGCGGCTCCTCTCCGGGGCGTTCCCGGTGACGATCCACGACCTCGCGATCACGAGCGCGGGGACGCCGGCGAACCCGGAGCCGATCGAGGTGAGGGCGACGGTCCCGAGATCGCCGGTCACCGTGGTCGGGACGCTCGCCTCGACCGGGGGACCCCTCCCCGCGGGGACCGCGGTGCGGGTGTTCGGCGTCGACCCGGACACGGGGGAGATCGTCTTCGACGAGGAGCGGCCGGCGGACGCGGCGGGGATGGTCACCACCGACTTCGGGGTGGCCGACGGGACGATCGTCCACGTGGTCGGCGGCGGCGCCGCCGGGTGGGGGCACGCGGTCGGCGTCGGGCCGGTCGGGCCGGGCGGGCTCGCCCTGGTCGCGGACGACGGGGGGGCGGCGACGCTCTCCGCCGAATTGGTGCTGCACGACGGCCTCGCGGACGGATCGCTCGTCGTCGAGGCGGTCGTCTCGGACCCGACGACGGGGACGACGCTGGCGTTCCCGATCGCGACCGCGACGTTCGCCGGGCCGACGACGGCGAGCTGGACCGGGCTGCCGGCGGGGACGTACCGGTTGCGACACCGGGCGGGGGGACTCGACCGGGTCGTCGACGAGGTGACGCTCGACGTGGGGGCGAGCGGGGGCGGCACGTACGTCCTCGCCCGGCCGCCGACCAAGACGCCGAACCTCGGGAGCGGCGAGGGGGACGTCGCGGGGGCGTTCTTCGTCGAGGGGGTGGCCCCGGCCGTCCAGTACGGCTCGACGATCGACGTGGTCCTGTTCGACCCGCGGACCGGGCGCGTCGTCGCCGAGGGGGAGGCCGCGCCCGACGGCTCGTGGTCCTGCGCCGACGTCCCGGCCGGGGACTGGACGCTGACCGCGGGCGGAGCCCTGCCGGACGGGACGGCGGTGCAGCTCCTCCACGGGCCGCTCGGGGTCGCGGTGGAGACCGGGACGACGTTGACGATCCCGCCCCTGGCGCTCCATCCGGCGATCGGGCTCCTGGTGACGGCGTACTCCGTCGACGCCGACGCCGACGAGCCGCTCGTCGCGGAGATCGGGGAGATGAAGGTCCGGCTGTACGCGGGGCCGCAGTTGATCGCGGAGCGGACGACGGACGACTTCCACGTCGCGATCGGCGGCGTCTCGCCGGCCGTCGACCGGCTCGAGGTGCAGGTGACGGGGCACGCGACGCGCTCGATCCCGCTCGACCTGACCGCGGTCGATCCGACGACCCACTTCGATCACTACCTCGTCGCGATGGAGCTGAACTGACATGAAGACGAACCGACACCTCCCTCGCCGCGCGTCCGCGGCGATCGCGTGCTTCGCGCTCGTCGCGCTCTCCGGGGCGGCGCGGGCGCAGCACGGCCTGAGCGTCGATCCGACGATGGGGTACTCGGGAAGCCACACCGGCGGGAACTGCGACTCCACCTTCAAGGGCGAGCGGGGCGACAAGACCGGCGATTGGAAGAAGAAACAGGAGAACCAGTGGGTCCGCGAGCGGGTCCGGTACTTCCGGATCAAGGAGGCGAAGTGCACCTCCGCCACGGGCGCGGACCGGGAGAACTGTCCGTGCAACTACGAGAGCCTCGGCTCGATCGAGGTGATCCACCATCAACACAAGAGCCGGCGGCTGACGGTGGCGGGGAAGGTGAAGAAGATCGACGTCGACATCATCGGCCTCGACAAGGTCCCGGGGGCCGAGAAGCTGCTGGCGGGGATCCAGCGCGTGAACCGCTCGATCTTCCAGATCCTGAAGCGGACGGTGATCGTCACGACGGTCTCGCCGTGGAGCGACGGCGAGGCGCACCCGATGACCGGGGACTACTGCTTCTGCGTCGGCGCCGGCGCGTCGACCGGCGGCGGGAGCACCACGATCGGCGGCAGCACGACGTCGACACCGGGCGCGTCGACCGGCGGCGGGATCACCGACCCGCCGCCGTTCCCGCCGCGGACGCCCGGGGCGATGGGCGGCGACGACATCGACGCGCCGCTGGGCGGGGCGTCGACGCCGGGGGGCGCGGACACGTCGGCCCTCCCGGGGTTCCCCGGCGGCGTGCGATGCACGGCGGCGAACGACACGCAGGTCGGGAGCTTCGCCTGGGACTTGAAGTACGAGTACACCTGGCAGCTGTCGACGTCGCAGTCGTACACGAAGTTCGTCGCCGGGTGCGTGCTCGACCAGTTCCGGGATCGGCTGCAGTGGATCCGGGAGAAGAAGGTCACGGGGACGCTGACCGGCGCGGCGAGCTGCCACGAGAAGGACCCGCACTTCCCCGAGGACTGCAAGCCGGGGTGCGAGCTCGAGTCGCACCCGACCGGGTACGAGGTGACGTACCGCCGGACGATGCAGTGGAAGCCGATCGAGAAGACGATCACCTGCACGCTCGGCGCGAACGGGCTCGCGTCGCAGACGGTGACGTTCTCCGGCATCGTCGGTTGGGAGCCGGAGTTCTCGCCCTGGGAGGTCGCCGTCGGCGCCGGCCCGTCGGGGGACGGGAACGCCTGCAACTGCGACGACCTGGAGGGGAACAACGGCGGCGGCACCACCCCTCCGCCCGGCGAGACCGACCCGAACGGCGGCACCACCCCCGGCCACGAGGGCGGCGAGGGGACCGGCGGCGACCAGGACGGCGACGACGGGGAGGACGGCGACGACGGGAAGGACGGCTGACCGACGCCCCGGAAGGGGGTCCCGCCCCCTCCCGACCCCCGATCCCCCCCGCTCTCGCCCCTTTTTCCGCGCCGCCCGTTGCAAGGGGGCGGGGGGAGGTCTAGATTCACTCGTTCAGGGCCAAGAGCCAGAACGCGGGGTGGAGCAGCTGGCAGCTCGTCGGGCTCATAACCCGGAGGTCGCAGGTTCGAATCCTGCCCCCGCTACCAGACGAAAGCGGTCCCCCCGGGAGTAGGCAGCTCCCGGGGGAACCTGGTTTCAACCAGGAGTCCCCGTGCTGAGAGGACTCGGCCCTTGTACCCCCAAGCCATGGGGGTCCGCAAGGGGTTCCATACGCACGGGTCCGGCTTCGGCCGGCCGAGAATCAGAGTCGCCGTCGGGAGGAAAGGGGTGATGGTGCCGAGGCCTGGCACCCTCCTGGTGGGGCAGGGCTGACCGAGAGGCCGGCCTGCATTCCGAGTGAAAGCCGTTCCGGACGGATTTTCCGAGGGACCCGCCCCTCCTGACGGCGCCGCTTCTTCTGCTACGCTCGCTCCCGATGGACTCGCCCGGGGAGCTCTCCCGGCCGATCGAGTAGATCGGAAGAGC
>JBICIB010000362.1:0-2453 GCA_043101415.1 Planctomycetota bacterium JB042
TCCGGTACCACGGCGCGGGCGGGTACTCCGGCGTCTACATGTCCGGGGCGGGCGGTCAGGTCACGCTCACGAACTGCACGATCCGCGACGGGAAGACGAACGGCGTCGACGCGAACTCGAACGTCTGCGACCTGACCCTCGTCGGCTGCGCGCTCGACGACAACGAGCAGCGCGCCGGCGCCGACCTGCGGATCGAGCACGTCGCGACGTTCGACGGCAACACGGCGAGCGGCAACGGCGGGGACCACTTCCGGGTCAGCCAACCCGACCCCGCCGTCGACACGACGCTCGGGCCGCAGTGCGGCCTCGGCGGCGTCCTGGTCTTCTCGACGACCTGCGACGTCCCCGCCGGTGTCACCCTCACCCTCGAGGCCGGGCTCGTCCTCAAGGCGGAGGGCGTCACGCTCATGGACGTCGACGGCGCGCTCGTCGCGAACGGCACGGCGTCGGACGCGGTCGTCTTCACGAGCCTCGACGACGACGACCACGGCGGCGACTCGAACTCGGACGGCCCGTCGAACGGCGCCCCGGGGGACTGGCGCGGGATCGTCGTCCGGGCGGGGGGAGCGGTCGACCTCGACCGCGCCGTCGTGCGCTACTCGGGGAGCGGCGGCTACTCGGCGCTGTTCGTCCAGGGCGCCGGGGCGCAGGTCAAGGCGACGGACTGCGTCTTCCGGGACGGCAGTTATCACGGTGTCGACGCGAACGGCAACGTCTGCGACCTCACCGTGAAGAACTGCGCGTTCGAGGCGTTCGCCCAGGACGCCGCGCGCGACCTCCGCATCGAGCACTGCGCCGGGTTCACCGACAACACGGCCACCGGGAACGGCGGGAACTTCATGCGGGTCTCGCAGCCCGACCCGACCGCGGACGTGACGCTCACCGCCTCCAACTGCCTGGAGGGCGCGCTCGTCTTCTCGACGACGTGCGACATCCCGTCCGGCGTGACGCTCCGGCTCGAGCAGGGGGTCGTCGTGAAGTTCACGGGGGGGTTCGCGTTCGACGTGACGGGAGGGCTCGTGACGGCCGGCGTGAACGGGGCCCCCGTCGTCGTCACCGCGTTCGCGGACGACGACTTCGGCGGCGACACGAACGGCGACGGTCCGTCCTCCGGCGCGCCGGGGAGCATCCGGGGCGTCGTCCTCGTCGCCGGGTCGACGACGAGCGTGCTCGAGTACGCCGTCGTCCGGTACGCCGGTTCCGGCGGCTACTCCGCGGTCCACGTGGGCGGCGCGGGGACCGCGGCGACGCTGGAGAAGACGGTCCTCGCGGACAGTGCCTACCACGGGATCGACCTCAACGGCTTCGACTCGGACCTCGCGGTCACGGGGTGCGCGTTCGTGGGGAACGCGCTGACTGCCGTCGAGGGGTTGCGGCTCGACCGCTGCCAGAACTTCCTCGACAACGCCGCGGTCGGGAACGGGAAGGACTACATGCGCGTGACGTCCCCGGACCCGATCGGGCAGGTCTCCATCTCCCCGAAGAACTGCATGAACGGCGCGCTGGTCCTCGCGAGCTCGTGCGACGTGTTCGCGCCGAACTCCCTCGAGCTCCTCGGCGGAGTCGTGTTGAAGTTCGAGTCCGGGCACGCCCTGCGCGCGGCGAGCGGCGTCCTGCAGGTGAAGGGCGATCCGGGGAGCCCGGTCGTCCTCACGCACCTCCAGGACGACGAGGTCGTCGGCGACACGAACGGCGACGGGGGCGCCACCGTCCCGACGCCGGGCCTCTGGCAGGGGGTCCGCGTCGACGCGGCCGCGCCGGCGTCGTCGATCGCGAACCTCGTCGTCCGTTGGGCGGGGTCGGGCGGTTGGAACGGGCTCCGTTCGCTCTCCCCGCTGCTCACCGCGCGGGCGGTGCGCGTCGAGGGCTGCTCGGCGGACGGCTTCTACCTCGCGGACCTGGCGTCCGGCGCCGACCTCGTCGCGTGGAGCGGGAACGCCGACGGGTTCTCCCTTCTCGGCGGCGCGTTCCTGCTCGAGCGCTGCACCGCGGCGAACAACGCGGGGTTCGGCTTCCAGCGCTCGGGCGCGTTCGGGGGCGTCGTGAACTCCTCGGTCTCCTGGGGGAACGGCGCCGGCGGGTCCTCCGGGTTCACGAGCGGCGACCTCACCTGGTCGAACGGCGACACGGCGCTCGCGGGTTCGAACGGCAACGTCCACGTCGACCCGCTGTTCGTGGACGCGGTGAACGGGGACCTGCGGCTGTCCGCCGGCTCGCCGTGCATCGAGGCGGGCGATCCGACCGACTTCGTGAGCACGACCCTCGACCCCGACGGCATGACCCGCGTCCTCGACGGCGACCTCGACAAGTCGCCGCGCGTCGACATGGGGGCGTACGAGTTCGGCCACGTGCGCCACGCGGTGACCGGCACGTTCGAGCCGGGCGGGACGCTCACGTTCAGCTCGGACGGGACGCCGGGGATGGTGACGTTCCTGCTCCTGTCGCTCGGGGAG
>JBICIB010000363.1:0-8902 GCA_043101415.1 Planctomycetota bacterium JB042
CGTTCCTCGTGCACGAGGACGTCACGCTCACCGCCGGCTCGCTCCCCGGCCCGAACGAGGTGATCGTCGGGAGGCTGGTCGCGGAGCGGCTCGGCGTCGACGAGGAGGCGGTCGCGATCGGACGGACGGTCGCGTTCGAGGGGGGGACGTTCAAGGTCGCCGGGCGGTTCGCCGCCGCGGGGACCGCCGTCGAGTCCGAGATCTGGGCGCCGCTGCACGAGCTGCGGGGGCTCGCCCGCCGCGACGACGTCTCCGCGGTCTTCGTCCGGTGCGAGACGCCGGAGGACGTCGCCGACGTCTCCGTGTTCGCGCAGCGGCGCCTCGACCTCGAGCTGGTCGCCATCCGCTCGGACACGTACTACGGCGCGCTCGCGGCCTACTTCGGCCCGATCCGGGCGCTCGCCGCCGTGATGGCCGGCCTGATCGCCCTCTCGGTGATCGTCACCGGCGCGAACACCCTCGGCGCCACCGTCCGCGACCGGGCCGTCGAGCTGGCGACGCTCCGGGCCGTCGGCTACCGGACCGGGGCGTTGCTCCGCTCGCTCCTGGCCGAGGCGACGCTCCTCGCCGCCGCGGGCGGGCTCGTCGGCCTCGTCCTCGCCCGGATCGCCGTCCACGGCACCGCCTTCCGGATCGGCATGAGCGCGTTCGCGCTCGAAGTCGGGGGCGGCGCCGTCCTCGTCGGTGTCTGCGGCGTCGTGCTGCTCGGTTCGGCGGGGACGGTCCCCGCCGCGCTGCGGGTCGCGCGGATCTCCGTCGCGAACTCGCTCCGACCCGACTGATCGGGCCGGCCTCCTCTCGAACCCTAGTCCCGGAGCGCATCCATGATCGGACCCCGAACCACCTCCTCCCTCCGCGTCCCGGCGTTCCTCCTCCTGGTCGCCGCCGGCTGCAGCGACGCGTCGAAGGAGCCGTCGTCCTCCTCCTCGTCGGCCGCGATCCCCGAGCGGTACTGGCTGACGCAGCCCCCCGCCGCGCCGTCGAGCGTGTTCGAGGCGCGGGAGCGGGCCGGGTCGGCCGAGCCGGCCGAGGTCGTCGTCGCCGGGCGGGTGAGCGGGCTCGTCGACGGACGCGCCCAGCTCCGCCTGACCGACGCGTCGTTCACGCCCTGCGACGAGCGCCCCGGCGACTCGTGCCGGACGCCGTGGGACTACTGCTGCGAGCCGCCGGACGAACTGGCCCGGGGGACGGTCGTGGTCGAGGTGCACGAGGACGGGAGGCTCGCGAAGGCGTCGGTCGCCGGGTTCCACGGCCTCGAGCTGCTGAGCGAGGTCGTCGTGACGGGGACGGCCACGAGGGACGAGGCGGGGAACGTGACGGTCGTGGCGACCGGGATCCACGTCGCGGGGGCTTAGGAAGGAAGGAGACGAACGAGAGGAACGAGAGGGCGCTCCCGCGGAGCGGGAGGGGTCGGGCCGGGGCGGACGGCCGAGTCGACCGTGCGGGAGGGCGAGGTCGGGCGGGCCCGGGGGCGGGGAGGGGCCGTGTCGCGGCCTCCGGGGTTTCCGCCGGCTCCCGAGGCTCGTGGACTCGCCCCCCCGATTCCGCTAACCTCTCCGGCTTCGTCGCAGAGGCCCGAGTCCCGGACCGAGGGTCCGGCTCGGCGCTCCGGAGTCCGCCGTGAGCACCATCGTCAACGACTTCAACTTCACGGTCGCCACCGTGAACGGCTCGGGTTCGCAGTCGTCGAACTCCGTGCTGATGCGGGCGATCTTCAACATGGGCGTGCCGGTGTCCGGGAAGAACCTCTTCCCGTCGAACATCGCCGGGCTCCCGACCTGGTTCACCGTGCGCGCGAACGAGAAGGGGTACGTGGCCCGCCGGGTCGACGACGACCTCCGCGTGCTGATGAACGCGGCGACGGTCGACGAGGACCTCGCGAAGCTGAAGCCGGGCGCGTTCGTCATCCTGAACGACGCGATCTCGCCGTCGGTCGAGCGCGACGACCTCACGATCTACCGGGTGCCGTTCACGAAGCTGGTCGGCGAGGTCGTGAAGGAGATGAAGCTCCGGAAGCTCGTCGTCAACATGATCTACGTCGGAGTCCTCGGCGAGCTGCTCGGCCTCGAGGAGGGGACGATCCGGCAGGCGCTCGAGACGCAGTTCAAGGGGAAGGCGAAGGCGGTCGAACTGAACCACCAGGCGGTGCAGATCGGCCGCGACCACGTGAAGGAGAACCCGCTCCCCGAGTTCCCGTTCCGGATCGAGCGGCGCACGCTGACCGACGGGAAGATCATCATCGACGGGAACGCGGCCGGCGGGCTCGGCGCGGTGTTCGGCGGCCTGACCGTCCTCGCCTGGTACCCGATCACCCCGTCGTCCTCGATCTGCGAGTCGGCGATCGGCTACCTGAAGCGCTTCCGCCACGACGCGGACGGCAAGGCGAGGTACGCCGTCGTCCAGGCCGAGGACGAGCTCGCCTCGATCGGCATGGTGGTCGGCGCGGGCTGGGCCGGCGCGCGCGCGATGACGTCGACCTCCGGCCCCGGCATCTCGCTGATGTCGGAGTTCGCCGGGCTCTCGTACTACGCGGAGGTGCCGGCGGTGATCTGGGACATCCAGCGCGTCGGCCCGTCGACGGGACTCCCGACGCGGACCGCCCAGGGGGACGTGTCGATGGTCGCGAACCTCTCCCACGGCGACACCGAGCACATCGTCCTCCTCCCGGCGACGGTCGAGGAGTGCTTCCGGTGCGGCCAGGAGGCGTTCGACCTCGCCGAGGAGTTCCAGACCCTCGTGTTCGTGCTGTCCGACCTCGACCTCGGCATGAACCAGTGGATGTCCGACCCGTTCGAGTTCGCCGAGCCGCCGTACCGCCGGGGGAAGGTCCTCGACGCGGAGGCGCTGGAGAAGGTCGGGAAGTTCGAGCGGTACCGCGACGTCGACGGGGACGGCGTCCCCTACCGCACGCTCCCGGGGAACCCGCACCCGCAGGCGGCGTACTTCTGCCGCGGCTCGGGGCACGACGAGGCGGCGGCGTACTCGGAGAGCGCGGAGGTGTACCAGCGGAACCTCGACCGGCTGACCCGGAAGCTCGACACCGCGCGCGAGCGGGTCCCGGCGCCGGTCCTCGACGCGATGGACGGCGCGACCATCGGCATCGTCGCGTTCGGGACGTCCGACGCCCCGATGCGGGAGGCGCGCGACATGCTCTCCGCCGCCGGCATCGCGACGGACTACCTCCGGCTGCGGGCGCTCCCGCTGAACGACGCGGTGACCGAGTTCATCGACGCCCACGAGCACGTCTTCGTCGTCGAGCAGAACCGGGACGCGCAGATGGCCGGTCTGATCAAGCTGCACTGCGGCGACGTGGCCCACAAGCTGACGTCGCTCCTCCACTACGACGGGCTCCCGATCCACGCCCGCTTCATCGCCGACGGCGTGACCGCGAAGGTCGGCCAGAAGGTCGAGGTCTGACATGAGCGACTCCGAGGCCCCCGCCGCCCCGTCGCCGAAGACGAACCGCCTCGGGCTGGTGCTGCAGGACTACCGCGGCGCCAAGTCGACGCTCTGCGCCGGCTGCGGCCACGACGCGATCTCCGCCGCCATCACCCAGGCGTTCTTCGAGCTCGGCGTCGACCAGCACGACGTCGCGAAGCTGTCGGGGATCGGCTGCTCGTCGAAGACCCCCGCGTACTTCCTCGGCCGGTCGTTCGGCTTCAACTCCGTCCACGGGCGGATGCCGGCGGTCGCGACCGGCACGAACCTCGCCAACCGGCAACTCCGACTGGTGGCGGTGTCGGGCGACGGCGACTCGGCGTCGATCGGCCTCGGCCAGTTCGTCCACTTCCTCCGGCGCAACGTCCGGATGCTCTACGTCATCGAGAACAACGGCGTCTACGGCCTGACGAAGGGGCAGTTCTCCGCGACCGCCGACGTCGACTCGGTGCTGAAGCACGGCACCCGCAACGACCTCGAGGCGATCGACACGTGCGGCCTGGCGGTCGAGCTCGGCTGCGACTTCGTCGCCCGCTCGTTCTCCGGCGACCGGAAGCAGCTCGTGCCGCTCATCAAGGCCGCGGCGGCGCACGGAGGGACCGCGCTCCTCGACGTCATCTCGCCGTGCGTGACGTTCAACGACCACGACGGTTCGACGAAGTCGTACAAGTACACGCGCGAGCACGACTGGGCGCTCCACGAGATCGGGTTCGTCCCGGGGTACGAGAACGTCGACGTCGAGATCGCCGCCGGCGAGACGAAGGACGTCGAGCTGCCGGACGGCTCGCACATCACCCTGAAGAAGCTCGACGAGGACTACGACCCGACCGACCGGCTCGAGGCGCAGCGGGTGCTGCACCGGGCCCGGGAGGAGCGGAAGATCGTCACCGGGCTCCTGTACGTGAACCCGGAGTCGCGCTCGTTCGCCGACGCGCTGCAGCTCGTCGACCGCCCGCTCGCGACCCTGGGCGAGGCCGACCTGCGGCCCGGCGCGGCGGACCTGGCCGCGGTCATGGACGCGCTGAAGTGACCCCGGACGTCCCCGGCGAGGGGGCTCGCACCGAGGCCGCGCCGCGCACCTCGCGCCGCGCGGCCTCGTGCGTGATCGTGGCCGTGCTCGGCCTCCAGTTCGTCACCGCCTTCAAGCTCCTCTGTCCGCCGAAGCAGTTCGAGTCCCTGGCGCGGTTCCGCGTCCTCTGCTCGCCCGCGCTCTGGCCGTTCACCGACTACCAGATGTACGGCGCCGCGTACGCGCCGCCGGTCGAGGTGACGATCCACGACCCGATCGGCGTCCTCGCGGACGGCCGCGAGGTCGCGCTGACCGCGGACGCGCTCGGCATGCGGTACGACGAGTGGCGGCGGCTGTTCGTCGACGCGATCCGACGGTGGAAGGCGGAGCGGGTCGCGACGGGGGTCCGCCGCTACGAGGCCCGGAGCGGCGAGGACGTGGTCCGCCTCCGTCTGCTCGAACGGCGGTTCGAGCTCGGCGAGGGAGGGAAGATCGAGGCGGCGGCGCCGCGGGTGGAGCGGGAGGTCGACGTCCCGGACGCGGGGGCGGGAGGGGGCCGGTGACCTCGCTCCGCGCGCGGTGGGAGGCGTACTGGTTCCGCCCCGCGCCGCTCCTCGACCTGGCGATCTGCCGGGTCTCGGTCTCCGCGTTCCTGCTCGTGATGACGGTCGTTCCGTGGCTCGTGCTGACCGTCCCGCCGTGGACACGGCACGCCGAGTTCGCCGCCCTCCCGGACTCGATGTACGACCCGATCCTGCTGCTCCGCGCCCTGACCGCGCCGTTCGGGGAGGAGTACCGCCCGACCCTCCTCCATCTGCGGATCGCGCACGGCGTCGCGATCGCGGCCGCCGCCTCGTCGCTCGTCGGGTTCTTCACGCGGACGAGCCTCGCGGCCCTGTTCGTCTCGTTCACGTTCGTGGTCGGGCACAGCCACTCGTACGGCGAGTTCCACCACGTCGAGACGATGCCGGCGATCCTCGTCCTCCTCCTGGCGTGCGCCCCGTCCGGCGCGGTCCTGTCGCTCGACGCCCGGCGCCGCCCGGAGTCCCGGCGCCTCCCGCTCGATGCGACCGACCCGCACGCCCGCTGGCCGAGGCTCGTGATGACCTGGGTCCTGGCGATGGGGTACCTCTCCGCCGCGCTCTCGAAGATGCTCGGGAGCGGCGTCGAGTGGCTGAACGGGACGACGCTCCAGCGCTACCTGATGGTGAACGCCCTCTACTGGGACCGTCCGCTCGGCGTCTGGTTCGCCGAGCAGTTTGCGCTGGTGAAGGCGCTCGGCTGGTTCACGATCGCGTTCGAGGCGACGTTCCTGCTCGTCCTGTTCCGGCCGCGGCTCGGGCCGCTGTTCGCGCTCGTCGGGACGGCGTTCCACCTCGGGATCTGGTTCACGATGAAGGCGCCGTTCTTCGCCTACCTCCCGTGCTACGCCGTGCTCGTCCCCTGGTCGCGCTGGCTGCTCCGCCGCACGGCGTGAGCGGTCCGGCGGCGCACGAGTCCCGTGCCGTCGCCCCCCGCCATCCACGCCGCGAGCTGCCGGTGGAAGTGGTGGACCGCCACCTCGCGTTCGGGCGAGTAGCGCCCCCCGTGGAAGAGCCGGGACCGGACCGCCGGCTGCACCGACTCGACGAGACCGCGGTCCTCGCCGGCGGTGTGGCGGAGCCGGGCCGCGAACCCCTCCTCGAGCTCGCGACCCTCCGCGACGAAGACGCGGAACCGGACGCGCGTGCGGTCCGGCCCGACCGGGTCGACGGTCTGGAGGACCATCCCCCACGGGTGCACCCGCAGGAACGTGGTCGGGAAGAGGTGGAACTCGAACGCCGCGACGCGCTCGCCCCGATCGGGGTGGCCGTCCGGAAGGTTGAAGACCGGTTCGCGGCCGAGCGCCAGGGCGACGCGGACCGAGCCGTGGTCCCAGACCTCGGTCGGGTGCCAGAGGAGCGAGCCGGGTTCGGTCAAGGCGTCGTGCAGGCGCGAACCGTGGAACCCCTCCAGCGCGCGCTCGCAGACGAGCGTCCAGTGCGCGGCGATCTCGAGGTCGAAGGCCGGCGCCTCGAGCCGGCGCCACGCGGTGATGCCGAGTCCGCGCAGGCGCTCCTCGACCGGCGCGACGGCGGCGGCGAGGTCGACGCGCGGACCGAGCGCGGCGAAGAGGAGGCCTCGCCACTCGGCGAGCGGGATCCGCGGCAGGTAGTCGCGTTCGCTGGGGAACCCGTCGGCCCCCTGCATGCACGGCATGTACGCGAACGTCCCGTCGAGGTGGAACCTCCGGCCGTGGTACCGGCACCGGAGCGTGTCGAGCCGCCACTCCCCCTCGACGATGAGGTTCCCGCGGTGGGTGCAGACGTTCGAGAGGCAGCGGAGCGTCCCGTGGAGGTCGCGGACCAGGAGGAGCGGCTCGTCGAGCGCGTCGGGGAGGAGGGTGAACGGGCGGGCCGACCCGACCTCGTCGAGGCCGTCGGCGGTCGAGACCGGCAGCCACGCCGCCGCGAAGATGCCGTCGAGCTGGCGCCGGTGCGCCTCCTCGCCGGTGTAGAGGCGCGGCGCCGGTGCGTGCGCCCGCCGGATGTCCGGATCGACCTCGAACGTCGCCATGTCCCTCCCCCGAGGAAGTGTGTTCGGGACGTGCGTCAGCCGCCCGGCGTGAGCGTCTCGACGTACGCCTCCCATTCGTCGACCACCTTCGCGCGCTCGACCTCCGGGAGGTCCCACGCGTATCCGAAGTCCTTCCCGAACACCGAGCGCGCCTTGCGGTGCGCGTCGAGGCGCGGGTTCAGGTCGCCGCTGCGGAGCCCCTTGAAGAGCGTCGCCACGCCGTCGCCGCTCCCGAGCCGCCAGAGCGCCGCGGCGGCGGAGTGCGCGACGTAGAAGCTCCGGTCGGACAGGGCTCCCTTCAGCGGGCCGGCCGCCGCCGCGTCGCCCGTCCGCGCCAGCGCGCCGCACGCCGCGTCGCGCACCTCGGAGGCGTCGTCGCGGAGCGCGCGCACGAGGAGCGGGAGGCCGGCGCGGTCGCCGAAATTCTCGATCACCCGGACCGCGGCGAGCCGGACGGACGGCTCCTCCGCCCCGAGCCGCTCGCCGACGAGCGCCAGGACCTCCTCCGGCCCCTTCTCCTCGACGTCGGCGAGGAGCTTCTCCTCCGCCGTGACCCAGACGCCGTTCGAGCGGACGTGCCCGAGCAGGAGGTGCGCCTTCTTGTGCTCGCGGTCGATCTCCACGACCTCGCGGAGCAGCTCCCTCGCCTCGTCCGGCATGTCGTTCTTGAAGCACCAGCGGGCGAGCGCGAACCGGGTCTCGGCGTCCTGCGGCTGGAGCCGCCGCTTCCGCTCCTGGAAGACGAGGCGCGGGTTCCCCTTCGGCTTCTTGCCGCGGAGCGAGTTCGACGAGCCGGCCAGCATCGTCCACTGGCGGCCGGGGCGGCCGGCCGACGTGACGGAGTGCCCCGCGCCGAGCTGGGACGCGTTCGCGATCAGCCCGCGGTGGTGCCCCGACGAGTTGTACCACCCGTCGAACGCCCCCTGCGCGTCGGCGGAGATCGAGCAGTTCTCGAGGACGCCGCCGCCGTACCCTTCCTTCTGCGCGCGCAGCCCCGGCGTCCGGTTCTCGGCCACCGGCGACTCGTGCGCGAAGTAGTCCATGTCCATCATCTCCTGGCTGTGCTTCCGCGCCGCGACGACGAGACGGTCGTCGAGCTCGTGCGCGTCGAGCCCCAGCATCAGGCGATAGTCGTTCAGGTTCCGGGCGAACCGCCGCTCCTCGTCGGTGGCCGAGCCGGGGCCGGTCGCGTTGAACTCGTAGATCTCCTCGATCTCCTTCCGGTCGCGGGAGGAGAAGGTGATCTCGAGCCCGTCGAACTGCTCGTCGAGCTCGCGGTACGCGGCGCTCAGGTCCTCGTCGTACCAGTTCGGCTGGAAGCCGGCCCGCTTCAGGTACTGCGCCGCCTCCCGGACGTAGTAGAGCGTCGCCTTCACCTCCTCGTTCTCGTCGAGGAAGAGGCGGCCGGGGCGGAGCCAGACGTCGCGCAGCTTCGAGACCGCGCCGTCGACGAGCGGCTGGCCGACCACGCCGTGCGCGTCGTCCGGGTACTTCGTCTTGTCCCGGATGATCTTCAGCGCCTCCTTCCGGCGCTCCTCGATCATCCCCTTCAGCTTCCGCCGGAACCCCTTCGCCTTCGACCCGCTCGCGTGCGAGAGGAACTCCTTGCGCGCCTTCTCCTCGGCGTCGCGCAGGATCGGCTCGAGGACCCGGATCCCCTCCGGGCCGAGGTCGAGCAGCGCGTGGTACGCGTCGAGGCGGACATCGTACTTCTTCGACCGCGCGTCCCGCGCGAGCTGCGCCAGGTCGGCGTCGGCGGGCACGAGGAAGGCGGCGGCGAGGAGCGGGGCGAGGAGATGCATGTCGGGTTCGCGAGTCGGGACGGCGGCGCGGGTCGGTGTTCATCCTACTCGCTCGCGG
>JBICIB010000364.1:0-9889 GCA_043101415.1 Planctomycetota bacterium JB042
CTCTTCCGATCTCGATGGATGGCCGGGTCGAGGGGGTCGTCCGCTCGTCGAGCGGCCTTCCGGTCGAAGGGGCCTGGCTGCACCTCGTCGACTCGTCTGACGAGACGTTGATCGGTACCGCCATGTCGGAGCCGTCCGGCCGCTTCGCGTTCCGATTCGCCGCGGACACGGCGACCGAGCTCGAGATCCAGTACGACTGGACCCTCGAGTCGTTCTTCCTCGAGCCGCACGCCGTCCGCGTCGGCGACGAGGAGGTCGAGCTCGTCCTCCCGCGCGTCGCGCACCCGCGGCTCCGGATCGTCGACGCGGACACCGGCGTCCCCCTGCCGCGCGTCCTCGTCGGCTGGCGGATGGAGCTCGGCGATCGGACGATCGCACCCGACGGCCCGTCCCCCTGGCGCCCCGGTCTCCACGGCGTCGCGCCGCACCGACTCCCCGCCGGTCCGATCACGCTCGTCCTCGACGCGACGCTGCTCGGCTACGACGTGACGGAGATCGAGGAGTTCCTCGTGCCCTCCGATCAAGCGGAGACCGTTCGCGAGATCCGACTCCGCAACCGCCGATGACGGCCCTTCGGACTCGACCGGTCCCGACGACCGGGAGCGCAGTCGGCCTCTCCCGTCCGGCCCCCGCCGCCGGCCCCCTTCCCGCGCCCCTACCGCTTCTCCGGCATCGGGTTCGTCACCTCGACCTTCAGCACGCCGACCTTCATGTGGTCGATCAGTTCCTGGAGGAGCTTGTTCGTCTGCCGCGTCTCGCTGGCGATCGAGCGGAGCTGGGCGCCCTGGTTCGGGAGCTGCGCGTGCGCCTCGCGCTCGAGCGGGAGCGGGCCGAACCAGGCGCGCGCGCAGGAGAGCGCCACGAAGGCGTAGAACAGGGTCTTCGGGAGGCGGCTCTTCGGACGGTCCATGGTGGTCTCCGGAGGTTCGTTTCGACGGACGGAGCGTACGCGATCGGTCGGCCGTCGACGACCCCCCGGATCGCCTCCCTTGCGCGGGGAGGCGGGACCCGACAGGCTGCGGCCGTGACGTTCGACGAGATCCGGTTCCACCAGCTCCTGGCCGAGCGGTACGGCGCGGCGGCGGCCGACGGCGTCGTGCTCGGGATCGGGGACGACGGCGCGGTGCTCGACGCGGGCGGGCCGTTCGTCGTGGTGCAGGACGCGACGCTCGACGGGGTCGACCTCGTGCTCGCGGAGTGCGGGTACCGCGCGGCGGCGCGGAAGGCGCTGGCGAAGAACCTCTCCGACGTCGCGGCGATGGGCGTGCGGCCGTGGTGCGCGTTCGTCGCGGCGGCGTTCCCCGCCGGAACGACCGAGGACGACGCGCGCGCGTTCCTCGACGGCCTCGACGAGCTCGCGACGCGGTTCGACGTCGCGATCGCCGGCGGGGACACGAAGCGGTCGCCCGCGGGGCTGGTCGTCGACGTCACGGTTCTCGGTCGCCCGTCCCCGCATCCACCCGTCCGCCGCTCCGGGGCCCGCGTCGGCGACGTCCTGGTCGTCACCGGCCCGCTCGGGAATTCGATCGCCGGCCACCACCTGACGTTCACGCCGCGGGTCGACGAGGGGCTCGCGCTGAACGCCGCCGGCGCGACCGCGATGATCGACCTCTCGGACGGCCTGTCGACCGACCTGCCCCGGCTCTGCGAGGCGTCGGGCGTCGGGGCGCGGGTCGAAGCGGCGAGGCTCCCCCTCCGCGAGGGGGCGACGGTCGAGGGGGCGCTCGACGACGGCGAGGACTACGAGCTGCTCGCCGCGCTCCCGCCGGAGGCGGCGCTCCCGCGGATCGCGGTCCGGATCGGCGCCGTCGTCGGCGCGGCGGAGGGGGTGACGCTCGAAGGTCCCGGCGGGGTCGAGCCGCTCGCGCCGCGCGGCTTCCGCCACCGGTTCGGGGGCGACGCTGTCGGGGGCTGAGGGCTGGGGGCCGGGGGCCGGGGACCGGGGGCTGGGGACTGGGGTCCGGAGAACGTCACGCCTGCGCCGCGGCCCCATCCATCGGTCCCCTCCGCCTTCTTCCCACCCCCAAGAATCGGGGTGAGGCGATCGGAGCCGGCGACCCCTCGGGTTCCCCCCACGCCGTGGTCCCGTCAAAGACCCCGAGACCCCCGTTCCCCGCCCCCCGCGCAGGGGCCCCGCGAAGCGGCCCGCCGTGGCCCGGCCCCGTCCTCGCCCGGCGCGAAGCCGTCGCCGCACCCGCGACCGGTCCCCGCCCCCCGCGCAGTGACTTGATCGTCTCTCCTCGACGCGGCACTCTGCCCGGCATGCCGCGCGCCGACGCACCCCTCGGAGAGTTCGCTTGATCCTCTCCCTCGTCACCCACGGCCGCGACGAGACCGAGCGGCTCGCCGCTCTCCTCGCCGCCCGTTTCGACGGCGGGGAGACGGTCCTCCTCGTGGGGGAGCTCGGGGCGGGGA
Source organism: Planctomycetota bacterium JB042 (assembly GCA_043101415.1). Classification (GTDB taxonomy): domain Bacteria; phylum Planctomycetota; class B15-G4; order B15-G4; family JADJEK01; genus JAUIEL01. The sequence goes on from JBICIB010000364.1 coordinate 2,416, forward strand.
AGACGTGCTTCGTCCGGGGGCTCGCCCGCGGGCTCGGCGCGGAGGTTCGGAAGGTGAAGTCGCCGAGCTACAACATCTGCCACCGGTACGACGGGGGCCGCGCGCCGCTGCAGCACTTCGACGCGTACTTCATCCGCGAGGTCGAGGAGTTCGATCGGATCGGACTCGAGGATTTCCTGTTCGAGCGGCACGTCGTGGCGGTGGAATGGGCGGACCGGTACACGGAACGGTTCGGTCCGGAGGCGGTCTGGGTCCGATTCGAACACGTCGACGAGGAGACGCGGCGCCTGACGTTCCGGACCAAGGGCTCGCCGGGGCTCCTGGCCGGGCTCGACCAGGAGTTCCGCGGCGGCGCGACGGAGTCGGCGGAGCCGGCGGAGGAGGACGAGCCATGAACCACGCACGACGCTCCTTCGGAGGTGCGGTCGCGCTCGCGCTGGTCGGCGCGGCCGGCGCCTGCATCGGGCCCGACCGGACCCTGCCGCCGCCGATCCGCCCGGTCGTCCCTTCGGACCGGATCCGGCTGGCGGTCCCGCCGACCCGGAACGAGTCGCCGCTGGCGGTGGTCGCCGACGTGACCGCCGAGACGAACCGCATGCTCGCCGCGCTGCTCGAGCGGACCGGGCGGTTCGTCCCCGCGGACGACGCGGGGTTCCGGCTGGAGACGGCGGTCACCGCGGTGCGCGACGAGGACGCGACCGAGTCGGTCGTCTTCGAGGACGCGGGACGGTTCGGCCTCCGACGGCGGGCCGTGGTCGAGATGTCGTACCGGCTGGTCGACGCCGCCGGGCGGACGCTGGTCCGGGGCGCGGTCTCCGGGGACGACGTCGTGATCGGCGCGGACTCGCTCCCGCCGCCCGAGCGCCGGAGCCTCGAGACCGGGGCGTTCTGGAACACCACCCTCGGCCGGGCGACCCGCGACGCGCTGGACGCCCTCGTGCGAGAGATCGCCGAGAGCGCCTGAGCGCGTGTCCGAACTCTCTCGAGCGGAAAGGGTTACGAGAGCGGTCGGGGGGTGCCTGGCGGGGGCGGGTTTCCGGCGAACCGCCGGCGCGCCGCACCGTTCCTCCGGGTCTGGGCCCGCATGAACCGACCCGACTCCGACCTCCTGGTCCGGCTCCGCGACGGAGACCTGGACGCGTTCGACGAGATCGTGGAGCGGTTCGAGCGGCGCCTGATCGGCTACTTCCGGAGCCTCTGCGGCGATCCGCAGACGGCCGAGGACTGCGCTCAGGAGGTGTTCGTCCGGCTGTACCGCGCGCGGGACCGCTACTCGCCCGACGCGGCGCTCTCGACGTTCGTCTTCCGGATCGCGAAGAACTACTGGATCGACGTCTACCGCAGTCGGCGCGCGCGGCCGGACGAGACGTCGCTCGATCGGACGGGGGCGGAGGGCGAGGAGGACTCGATGGCGGACACGGTGGCGAGCGACGAGCCCGGGCCGGCCGACGCCGTGGTGGGCGTCGAGGACCACGACCGGCTGCGGGCCGCGATGGAGCGGCTCCCCGAGATCCAGCGCTCGGTGCTGGCGCTCGCCGGCGGTCAGGGCCTGAAGTACGAGCAGGTCGCCGAGGTGCTCGGCATCCCCGTGGGGACCGTGAAGTCGAGGGTCCACGCGGCGGTGGCGAACCTCCGACGCCTGATGGGAGTCCCCGAGGAGGCCTCGGGAGACGAGGAGACGAGGCGGAACCGATGACGAGCTGCGCCGAGGTGCGGGACATGCTGGTCGACCTGGCCCTGGGCGAGGTCGACGCCGACGCGGCGGCCGCGGTCGCCGCGCACCGGGCCTCGTGCGCCGCGTGCGAGCGGGAGGCGCGCCGGACCGAGGCGCTGCTGGCGGGCGTGCGGAGGCTCGCGGCGCCGGCGGCGAGCCCGTCGTTCCGGCCGTCGCTCCGGCGCCGGCTCGTGGCGGCGCGGCGCGCGGAGGAGGACGAGGCCGTCCGGCGCGCGTCGTTCGGCGAACGCGCGGCGGCGGAGCTGGCGTTCGTCGGTCATCGGATCCGCACCTCGACCGGGCTGCGGGTCCTGCTCGCGGTCGCGGCGGTCCATCTCGTCGGGCTCGTCGTCTGGCTCGTGCTCGGCGCCGAACGATCGGATCCGGCGCCGCCGCGCGGCGAGGAGGTCGTCCGCGCCCCGGCGACGGAGCGAGCCCCGCCGGAGAGCGGCGCCGCGACGCCCGAGCCGGCCGCGCCGGAGGAGGCGCCGGTCGGGATCGACGACCGCCCGCCGACGCCGGAGGAGTTCGCCCGTCTCGAGCCGCCGCTCCCGGGCGACGTCCACGTCGAGCCGCCGTCCGCCCCCCTGCCGTCGGTCTCGCCCGTCGAGCGGGCGGCGCGCCGTCCGCTCGATCCGTGGCCGGCGGACGCGGTCCGCGAGGGGAAGGAGCTCGTCGAACTCGACAACCGGCGCGTCGAGTTCCGGTTCCGCCTGCGCGACCGGTTCGTCGAGCGTCCCGACGGCCCGGCCGACCGCGCCGTGCGGCGCGGGATGCGGTGGCTGGTCCAGCAGCAGGACCCGGACGGGTCGTGGGACCCCTCCCCGTACGGCGGAGAGGCGGAGGCGCGGGTCGGGACGACCGCCCTCTGCACGCTGGCGCTGATGGCGAACGCCGAGCGGGGCGTGCCGGGCGGCCTGCATCGGGCGGCGGTCGAGCGCGCCTTCGACTACCTCCGGACGCAGCGCCTCGAGGACGGCACGATCGGCGCGGTCCGGGGCGACGACGACGTCGTCCTGTTCAACCACGCGACCGCGACGCTCGCGTTCGCCGAGAGCTGGGCGCTCCGGCGGGGGGGCGACGAGCGGCTGCTCGCCGACGCGCTGGAGCGGCTCGACGACCTCGGCTCGCGGCGTCGTTTCCGGGAGCGTCAGGAGGCCGACGACATCACCGCGCCGTGGGTCGCGATGGCGCTCGAGACGGCGCGGGCGGCCGGCGTCCCGGCGGCGGTGAACCTCGACCGCGCGGCGGCGGGGGCGCGGCGGTTCGTGGCGAAGCTCGTCGACGTCGACCCGACGACCGGGCGGCTCCTCCTGCCGGGGGCGCAGCTCTGCGCGATCGCCACGACCTCGGCGCTCGATCCGTTCGGCGACGGCGCGCTCGACTACGAGGCGTACCGCCCCTCGGTCGAGCTCCTCCTGACCCACCTCGCGGCGCCGTCGCTCCGCGAGCCGACGAAGATCCATTTCGCGGCGCTCGACCTGCACCAGCGGGGCGGGGTCGACTGGGCGCGGTGGGACGAGGCGGCGCGGGAGACGCTGCTCGGCGTCCAACACGAGGACGGCTCGTGGACGGCGGAGTACGAGTGGGACGCGGTCCAGGCGATGGGCGGCGACCTGTACGAGACGGCGCTGACCCTGATGACGCTCTCGGTGCCGCAGCGGCTGGCGCGGTAGCGGGGCTCTATGCGACGGATGCGGCTCTTCCCGTCCTTCCGGTCGGGACGATCCGGTACGATCCCCGGATGCTCTCCGCCCTCGCCCTCGTCGCGCTCCTCCAGGCCGGCCCCCCCGAGCCGGGCCGGGAGTCGGCGTCCCCCCTCCCCGCGCGTCCGGTCGAGCGCGCGCCGGTGCCGGTCCGTCAGCGCTACCGGTTCACGACGTTCGGCGGAGACCTGCTCGGGAAGAGCGACCTGATCGCGGAGGTCCGGGTCGAATCGGTCGCGCGGGCCGGGCCGGCGGTGACCGTGGCGCGGATGGCCGTCCTCGAGGCGCACCTCGTCCGCGGGCGTCCCGAGGCGCCGGCCGAGGTCGTCACGCTCGCCGCCCCCGACGACTACGTCGCCGACCAGGAGTACCTCGTCTTCCTCGACCGGTTCGAGACCGGGGCGCGCTTCAAGTCGCTGCGGCGGCTGCTGAAGGGCGAGCGGGACTACGACGCGAAGCGGAAGGTCCTCCACCGCTACGCCGAGCTCGAGCGGATCGCCGACGACGCGGAGCGGGCGCGGGCGATCCGCGACACCCTCCTCGAGTTCCTGAGGGACGAGGAGCTGTTCGTCCGCTGTAACGCCCTCGCCGAGCTAGAATCGTTCGTCGAGAAACACCGGCTGCTGTTCGACACGCCGCAGCGCGCGAGTATCGTGGCCGCGTTGCGCGCGGAGCCTTCCCCGACGTTCCGCCGCCGGCTCGCGGCGGTGCTGGAGGAACTCGGGGTCCGGCTCGAGGGAGGGACGGACGGATGACGACTCCGAGGGAACGGCGGAGGGCGCCGCGGGCGCTCCCGTGGCTCGTCGCGCTCCTGGCGTCCGCCTTCGGCGCGCCGCCGGCGATCGGCGAGGAGGACGAGGCCGGGGCGTCGAAGCAGGTGATGCCGCTGACCCTCCAGCAGTGCATCCACCTCGCCGAGCGGAACTCGATCCCCGTGCGCATCGAGGAGGTGAACGTCCAGATCGGCGAGGCCGAGCTCGGGAGTTCGCTCGGCGTCTTCGACACCGTGTTCTTCTCGTCGTACGAGTACGGGAAGTCGATCTCCCCGACCGTGTCGCGCCTCTCGACCGGGAACATCTTCGCGCCGAGCACCGAGACGGTCGTCACCGGCATCCTGAACGAGTCCCACTCGGTCAACAGCGGCTTCCGCGGGTCGCTGATCGGCGGCGGCTCGTACCAGGCGGACGCGAACTGGGTGAAGACCGAGCGGAACCCGGTCACGTTCGGCAACTTCAACCCGGAGTACACCTCGGGGATCGGTCTCGCGGTCACGCAGCCGCTGCTGCGCGGGTTCGGTTCGGCGGTCAGCAAGGCCGGCGTCCTGATCGCGAGGAACGCGATGCTCGGCGCGGCGGAGAACCTCGAGGCGACGCGGGAGGCGCGGGCCGAAGAGGTCGTCATCGCGTACTGGAACCACTACTTCGCCATCCGCAACCTCGGGACCCGCGAGCTCCTGGTCGAGCAGGGAGAGCGGCTGGTCGAGATCAACCAGAAGAAGCTCGACGTCGGCGAGTTCCGCCGCATCGACGTGGTCGAGGCGGAGTCGACGCTGGCGACGCGCGAGCAGGAGCGGATCGCGGCGGTGAACGAGATCGGCCGGGCCGCGGACGCGCTGAAGCGGCTGATCTTCCCGTTCGAGACCCGCGAGGAGTGGGAGATCGAGGTCGTGCCGCTGACGGAGGCGAAGGAGGGCGCGGTCGATCGGCCGTCGTGGCACGACGCGGCGCGGGTCGCCCTCGAGCGACGCCACGAACTGCGGCAGAAGCGCCTGCAGCTCGACAACGACGACATCGGGATCATGGTCGCGGAGAACACCCAGCTCCCGCAGCTCGACCTGACCGCGTCGCTCCGGTTCAACCAGCTCGCGCAGACGAGCGGCGACGTCACGAACTACGACGACGACTTCTACTCGATCGGGGCGGGCGTGAACCTCGAGGTTCCGCTCGGCAACCGGACCGCGCGCTACGATCTCGCCGCCGCCCGGCTGACGAAGATCCGCTCCCTCCTCGAGTACAAGGACCTCGAGAACCAGATCATCCAGGAGGTGCGCGACGCGGTCCGCGACGTCTCGAACCGGCAGGAGCAGATCGTCGCCGCCGGCGAGGCGTCCCGCCTCGCGAAGGAGCGCTGGGTCGCCGAGCAGAAGCGGCAGGAGACGGGCTACTCGACGACCTTCCAGGTGCGGGACGCCGAGGCGGCGTGGCAGGAGTCGGAGGACGCGTACCTCCGGGCCCTGTTCGACTACCAGGTCGCCCTCGCCTCGCTGCATGCCGCGCAGGGAACCCTCCTCGAGGAGTACGGACTCCTCGCCGCACCGCAGCCGCGCCTGGACGATCGGGCCGGCGTCCTGTTCGACTCCTGAGGGCGCCGCCGCTCTTCCCCCCCCGAGGTCGTCATCCGCGCTCCCCTCCTCTTCCTCGTCGTGGCCGAGACGTCGCTCCTCGTCTGGGGGCTCTCGTCCGGCCCCGAGCCGATCGCCCGCGTCCAGGAGGTCTCCGGGGCGGGGCGGACGGTCGTGGCGCTGACGCCGTCGGGGGAGGCGACGGAGACGCTGGCGCTGGTGCGGCTGGTCCCCGCGGACGAGGAGGGCCCCGCGGTCGCGATCTCCGTCGTCGGCACCGAGCCCGGCGTCCTCGCGAGGCTGCAGGGGACGCTCCACCTCTTCACGCGCTCCGGCGTCCGGACGCTCGTCGAGAGGGTGCCGACGCCCGCCGCGCCGGCCGAGGTCGACGTCGCCGGGGAGGCGGCGTTCGAGTTCGATCGCTTCACGGCGCGGGACGGAGGCGGAGAGCCGCTCGCGGTCGCCGCGGCGGACGGAGTGGCGTGGTTCGTCGAGCGCGGCGCGGGAGGGCGGCCGAGGCTCGTGCGGTACGACCGGATCGAGTTCTCGACCGAGGCGTGGCCGGCCGACGGTCCCGCGGGGGCGGACGCGGCGGTCGTCGCGATGCTCGGCGACGGCGCGGTCCTGGTGGCCGTGAAGGACGGCGGGACGGTCACGCTCCTGCGCGCGGGCGAGGACGGCCTCGCGGTCACGGGGTCGGTCTCGATCGGCGAGGGAGGGGACGGCCTCGAGCTCCTCGCCGGCCCGGACGGTCGGTTCGCCCTCTGGACGACGCTCGACGGGGAGGGGGGACGGCGCCCGGGTGCGATCACGGTCGACGCGGCCGGCGTGCCGTCGCTCCGGGGTGCGGCGACGGAATCGGTCGGCGACGCGGACGCCCGCCTCGTCGGAGCGTTCCTCGTCCCGGGCGACGGGGGGGCCGAGCCGCGCCTCCTCGTGGCCGACGGGCGGGAGGTCGAGGCGTATCGCGCCGACGGTTCGCGGGATCCGGCGCCGATCCCGTTCCTCGGCGCCTGGTCGGCGCTCCACCTGCGGTTCATGATGCCGCTCTTCGCGATGATCGCGCTCTTCACGCTGGTCGGCTCGTTCGCGCGCCGGCCGCGGCCGCGGCGCCGCGACGAGCGACGCCGCGAGCCGACGGAGGCGCCGCTCGTGGCGGCGCCCGCGCCGTTCGGCCGGCGCCTCCTCGCGGGGGCGTTCGACTTCGGCGTCGCCGGCGTCGCGACCGGAGTCCTCTCGGTGCTCGCGCTCGACGCGTCGACGCGCGCCTACCTCGCGGAGGCGGTGACGTTCGCCGGTCCCTCGTTCTCGATCCTCGATCCGAGCGCGACGCTCCTCCTCGGCGACCTGCAGGTCCTCGGGCTGATGATCTGGTTCGCGATCCAGGCGACGAGCGAGGCGGCGGCGGGTCGCACGCTCGGGAAGGCGGTCTTCGGGTTGCGGGTGGTCTCGCTCGAGGGGGCGGCGCCGGGCCTCCCCGCCTCGCTCACCCGGAGCGTGCTGCTCTTCCTCGACGTCTTCCTCACGCGGGGTCTGCTCGGCACGATGCTGGTCGTGTTCACCCGCCGCCGGCAGCGGCTCGGGGACCTCCTCGCGCAGACGATGGTGATCGACGGGCGCGCGCCGCTCGTGGTCGTGCGGCCGGTCGGTCAGGCGTAGAAGCCGCGCTCCTCGATCAACCGCGCGACCGCCGCCGGGACGAGGTCGTCGATC
>JBICIB010000365.1:0-6972 GCA_043101415.1 Planctomycetota bacterium JB042
ACGTACTCGCGGAAGAGGGAGAGCGACTCGTGGATCGTCGCGTGTCCCTGCTCGAGGAGGGACTTCTCCAGCGTTCGCTGGACCGGGCGCCCCGTGCCGCGTTCGAGATCGGCGACGTCGCGCGGCTCGATCCCCGCAGCCCGAGGGACGAGGAGCACGGTCAGCGTGATCGGTCGGGAGGGTCTCCGGCCGCCGTCTCCCGACGTCTCGAACCGGACGACCTCGGTCAGCATCCGGAGCGCGTAGTACGCCGGCGGCGAGCCGACGTTCAGGCCGGCGAGGTCGCCCCGGCACGCGGCCCACTCGTCGGTCGCCGGCGGGTGATCGGCCCACAGCCGCTCGAGCCGGGCGCGCGCGGCGCCGAACTCCCCGGCCCGGACCGCGTCCTCGACCGCCACGAAGTCGTCGAGCGCGCGGACGTAGAGCGGGGGGAACCGGTCGATCCCGTGCGGACCGAGCAGCGCCTCCGCCGCGTCGCTCGGCGACGCGGAGGCGGCGGGGAGCGGGAGGAAGGCCAGGAGGAGGGGCGCGGTCGGGTGCGGCTTCATGTCGGCATCGTACCGCTCTCCCCGCGCGGCCCCGGGCGCGACCGCCGCCCCGTCAGCCGATCGGCTCGATGTAGTACCGCCGGGAGACGCCCTCGAGGTCGTGGTAGTAGTAGAAGCAGTCGGGGTCCGCGCGCGTCACGGCGGAGATCATCTGAGGCAGCTCCTCGTGCGTGAGGATCGCCTTCACGACGAAGAACTCGCTCCCGCTGCGCCCTCCCGTCCCCCGATCGATGGTGTACGTGCGATGGGCCGACGTCGAGGCGATCGCGCCGCCGACCTCCTTCACGTGGCGCGTGATCACGGCCAGCATCGTGATCTTGAACTTCCGATACAGGTTGTTGAGCGTCTCGGCCGACGCGAAGATGTAGATGCAGGTGTACATCAGCGTGTTGACGACCGACTCGAACCGCCCGTTCTTCAGCAGGTCCATCGTGAGTCCGATCGCGGTCGACCCGACGCCCGCCCACACCGCGATCGACCCGACCGGCTTCAGGTACTTGATGGCGAAGTAGGCGCCGAGGACGTCCTCGTCCCCCGTCGACCCGCGGCGCTTGAACGCGATCGCCTTGGCCGTCCCGGCGAGGATGCCGCCGAACAGGACGAGGATGACCCGCTCGTTCTGAGGCTCCGGCTGCGCGAACGTCAGCTCGGGCAGGAACGAGAGCATCGCGATCACGGTGCCGACGACCACGAGGGACCGCCGCGCGAAGACGCGGCTGACGCGCAGGTAGGCGAACGCCAGCAGCGCGGCCTGGAACACGGCGTACACCACGATGAACAGCTCGTACGACTCGAAGTAGTACGAGAGCGCCGTCGCCACGCCCTCGAACCCCGTGAGGATGACGTTGGACGGGAGCACGAAGTACTTGAGGGCGCAGGCGTACAGCACCCCGGAGAGGACGATCAGGCCGTAGTCGCTCAGCAGTCGTCGCATGGGGACCACTTCTCGGGAGTCGGACGAGGGAGGCAGGGACGGCGGACGGACCGCGCGACGCCGCCCGATCCACGGTGGCCTCTCGGGAGCGCGCGCATTCGGACCAGACTATCAGGCCGCCGAGCGCGTCGGACGGGAACCGCGGACGGTTCGGACGTCGAGGCCGCGTCGGGTTCGACCTCGGAACGGGACGTTACTCCCGCGACGAGAGCCTCACCTCGAGCGCGGCCCTCGGGTCCGCGTACGACACCCGCGGCAACTTCTCCGCCAACCGCACGTCCTCTCCCTCGTACCCCTCCGCGTCGACCCGCAGCACGATGCCGTCGAGGTCGAACGTCCCGACCGACGGCCAGAACCAGCTCGGCTGTCCCTGCAGCGTCAGCGGGAGCCGGATCGCGTCCTCCTCGAGCGCCGAGTCGAGCGGCTCGATCGAGTCTCCCCGTCGCCAACCGACGACGGCGGCGCGCACGGGGGACCCCGTTCGCTCGTCGACGACGTGGAGCGTCAGCGTGAGGCGGTGGAGGATCGGGACGAACAGGATCATCAGGACGTTCAGCACGACGTACGCGACGCCGAGGCCGAGCCCGACGCCGAACACCGTCGACCCGAAACGCGCGCGCCACGACGCGCTCACGCGCCCCTCCCGTCCGGTCCCGGCCTCGATCGACGGTTTCGCTCCCCCACCTCACCCTCCCGCCGGGATCCCGACGTCGGCGCGCCCGCCGCCCGACGTCGCCACGAGCCGCGACCCCACCCCCGCGCCCGGGCGGCGGCCCGCTCCCCCTCGCCCGGACGGGAACAGCCGGCTCCGGAGGAGCGACCAACAGAGGTCGCGCACGAGATCGAACCGACGCGCACCCCATGCCCGCCGCAGCAGGAGCCGAACGACGTCCGTCCCCTCGACGTAGTTCTCCTCGAACCGCGTGCGCCGGACGTGGCGCGGTCGGAGCCGCTTCGGGAACGCCCGGCCGCGGGCGAGCCCCCCGGCCAGATCGAGCAGGATCATCGTCCGGACGCACTTCTCGCAGCGGCAGCAGTTCACCGCCGAGCGCGAGCGGCGGAGGCAGACCCGGAGGTTCTCCAGGGCCTCCGGCCATTCCATGATCTCCGCCACCTTCCCGGCCCGGTCTCGCTCGTCGCCGTCGAGGGTCACCGTCAGCGCCTCCGTGCCGAGCCACGGATCGAGTTCGGGGTGCGTCCCCCACGGACGCCCCCGCCCGTTGTCCGTCGAGGGGACGAGGAATCGGGAGGCCAGGCCGCCGAGGAGGAGCGGCGCCGCCGCGAGCACCGCGCCGTGGAGGAGCCCCCATCGCGTGACTCCACGCAGGTCCCGGGCGTTCGTCCGCATCCGGATCAATCGCACGCCGAGCGGAGCGAGCACTTCCTCGTAGGCGCTCGCGGCGCGCTCGTACGCCGACCGCTCGTCCAGCGGGATGTCGAACCCGTGCAGGAAGACCGCGTCGGTCACCCGACCGGCCGCCGGGGCGCCGTCTCGCGGGCGGCGGCTCCAGATCGTGTGGAACGAGTCGACCCCGCCCGAGAAGGAGCTCAGGACGCCGTCGCCCGAGGGCCCGGCCGGACGACGCTCGGCGGCCCGGACCTCGATCGGACGGAGACCGGGAGGGCTCCACCTCCGGAACACCTCCTGCCGACGCTCGATCCCGCCGAGCAGCGCGGGCGAGACGGGGCCGAGGATGTCGAGCGGCCGACCGAGGGCCAGGGCGGGGAGGTGCAGGACGGCCGCGAACGCGTCGGCCCGCTCGCGGACGAACGGCGCCAGCGAAGCGTCGACCTCGAACCAGAGCCGGTCGGGGAGACGGCCCGGCGCCGCGGCCGGATCGAGCGCCGCGGACACCCGGAGCACGCCGTCCCGCAACTCCGTCTCCGGCGGGGAGGTCATCATGCGGTCTCCTCCGGGACGTCGCGCCGCCGCGTCAGGGGGAAGAGCTCCTGCCGCAGCCAGTCGCGCGGCATGTCCCGGTCGCCCGGGTAGCCGATGCGCGCCGGCGCGCGGTCCCTCGGCCAGTGGGCGGTCCGGAAGATCCAGTCCCAGGCCGAGAGGACGATCCCGAAGTTCTTCGCCTTCCCCCCCTCGTCCGACGCGTCGTGATGCCAGAGATGCATGCGGGGCGAGTTGAAGACGTACCCGAGCCGTCCGATCCCGACGTCGAGGTTCGCGTGGTTGAAGTGCCCCCACGCCGTCGCGAAGACCGCCACCGCGAACAGCGGCGCCGGGTCGCCCCCGAGCCAGAGGAGCGGCACGTAGAGGAGCGAGCGATAGACGACCAGCTCCATCCAGTGGAAGCGGAAGTTCGCCATCCAGTCGAGGACCGGCGCCGCGTGGTGGACCTTGTGGAACGTCCAGAGGAACGGCACGCGGTGGAGCAGCACGTGCACGCACCACTGGAGGAAGTCGGAGACGACGAGGTAGACGAGGAACTGGACCCAGAACGGCCGATCGGCGAGCGCCGTCCGCGCGGGGAGGAGGGACGCGGCGTCGAGCGCGCCGTCGGCCCGGGCGGCGAACCAGCCGACGATCCCCGCGGTCACGACGGCCCAGAGGTGCCCGTTGAACACCAGGTACGCGAGGTCGTTCGCGACCTCCGGCCGGACCGTCCCCTGCGCCGCCCGCGCGGGGCGGAGCCGCTCGAGCACGAGGAACACGAGGGAGACGACGGCGAGCCAGTGCCAGTACTGCATCGATCGGGGCCCGGACGGGACGGCGCCCCATCGTATCCGGCCTCCGTCGCGACCAGCGGTCCCGGCGGCCGACGGGAGATCTCCCCCGTTCTCCCCTTGCGACCGCCCCCTCGCGATCGGGAGGATCTCGGAGGCCCTCGCCCCCCCATCCGGGAGAACCGCCGGCTTGCGCTACCGCACCAAGGTCCTCGCCTCGTTCGTCGGGCTCGCGCTGGTGTCGAACGCTCTCCTGCTCGTGGTCGACTACGCGCTCTCGAGCCGCCAGCTGCGGCATCGGATCGAGAGCCAGGTCCTCTCGATCGCCGCCGCCGGAGCGGTCGCCGTCGACGGCGATCTCCTCGCGACGCTCGGCTCGGCGGCCGACCAGGAGTCGGAGACGTACCGCGAGCTCGAGCGCCACCTCCGCGCCGTGCGCGACGCGAACCGACGCCCGGACGTCCACGTCAAGTACGTCTACACGCTTCACCGCGACGCCGCCGACCCGACGGTCGTCCGGTTCGGCGTCGACGCCGAGGAGCCGGGGCCGGACAAGTCGAACCTCGGCGACGTCTACGAAACGCCCGAGGCGTTCGTGTTCAACGAGGACGCTCCGCTCGTCTTCCCCGAGTTCTCGACCGACAAGTGGGGCACGTGGGTCACCGCGCAGGCGCCGATCCGCGATCGGGAGGGGCGGTTCGTGGCGTTGCTCGGCGTCGACGTCGCGGCGACGGACGTGATCGCCGCCGAGCGTCGGCTGCTGATCTCCGGGCTGCTGTCGGTCCTCGCCGCGCTCGCGCTCGCGTTCCTGGTCGCGAGCCTCCTCTCCCGACGCGTGGCGCGCCCGCTCGCCGCCCTCCGCGACGCGGTCCACGCGATCGGCGAGGGGAGGTTCGACACGACGGTCGAGACTCGCGGAAAGGACGAGTTCGCGGAGGTCGGCCGCGCCGTCAACCGGATGGCCGTCGGCCTCCTCCAGCGCGAGAACCTGAAGGGAGCGCTCGCCCGGTACGTCTCGAAGGACGTGACCCGCGACGTCCTCTCGGGGGTCGAGGTCCGGCTGAAGGGGGAGCGACGGCGCGTGACCATCCTGTTCGCCGACCTCCGCGGGTTCACCAGCCTGGCCGAGAAGGCGCCGCCGGAGGACGTCGTCACGATGCTGAACGACTTCTACGCGCGGATGATCGAATCGGTGATGGCGCAGCAGGGACTGATCAACAAGTTCCTCGGCGACGGGCTGATGGCGATGTTCGGGGCGCCGCGACGCGACCTCCGCCAGGAGACCCACGCGATCCGGGCCGCGTTCTCGATGCAGAGGGCGATGGCCGACCTCCGCGCGCGCTGGGGCGAGGGCGGCGGCGGGGAGCGGGCCGCGTCGATGCACATGGGGATCGGGATCGACGCCGGGGAGGCGGTGGTCGGCAACGTCGGCTCCGACGAGCGGATCGAGTACACCGCGATCGGCGACACCGTGAACACCGCGTCCCGCCTCGAACAGGAGACGAAGCACCTGGACGGCGTCGAGGTCATCGTCAGCCGGACGGTCCGCGACGCCGCCGCCGACCGGTTCCGCTTCCGCGCGGTCGGGAGCCTCGCCATCCGGGGAAAGGAGGAGTCGGTCGAGGCGTTCGTGCCCGAGGAGCCGTCGGCCGGCTAACCGAGCTCGAAGCGGAGGCTCCGACCGTTGTCCGCGCGGCCGAGCGCCAGGAGGTCGTCCACGTACCGGTCGGCCCACGCCTCCGGACCGACGCACGACGGCGCGAGGTCGGGGAGGCACTGGCGCAGCATCTCGGTGTCGACCACGCCCGGACTGAGCGCGACGCTCGCCAGCGGCGCCGGCAGTTCCTGGGCGAGGCTGCCGGAGAGCCCCTCGATCGCGTACTTCGTCGCGCAGTACGGCCCGACCTCGGGGGACGTCGAGCTCCCCCAACCCGAGCTCAGGTTGACGACGACGCCGCGACCCCGCTCGATCATGGCCGGCACGAACGCGCGGACGACGTTCGCCACCCCGAGCACGTTCACGCGGAGCATCCGCTCCATCTCCTCGGCCGGGACCTCCCACATCGGCGCGAGCTCGTTCATCAACGCCGCGTTGTTGAAGACCAGGTCCGGAACCGCACCGGCGTCGAGGACGTCGCGCGCCCAGGCGTCGACCGCGCCCGCGTGGCCGACGTCGACCGCCGCGAACCGGTGCGGAGACTTCAGCCGGGTCGAGAGCGTCTCCAGGACCGGCGCGCTCCGCCCGCACCCGACGACGACGTGGCCGTCCTCCGCGAGGCGTTCGGCCACCGCGCGGCCGATGCCGCGGGTGACGCCGGTGATCAGGACGGTGCGTCGCGTGTCGCTCACGGAAGGTCCTCCTCGGGTGGTCACTCTAGCCGCTGCGCTGGGCTGGGGTCGCTGCGCGGGCTGGTGACACCGCTGCGCGGGGCGAAGGCCACTGCGCGTGGAGCGTTGGGCCGCTGCGCGGGGCGTGCCGCTGCGCGCGGGGCGGTGAACGGGGATTCGGCCGCGGGGCGTTCGTCGGCCACGGCGTGCCGGGAGCGGGAGGGGGAGGGGGTCGCTCGGCGCGCTACGCGGGCGACCGGCGTGACGGGGACGGGGGTCGGCCAGACATCGCGCGCTCGCGTTCGCCAGTGACCCGGCCGCCCGCTCCGCTCGCTCCGCATCGCGACCTGGCGTCGGAGAGATCGCGGAATCGGTTTGGGTCGCTCGCCTCCACAGGCGCTCCCGACCCCCTCCCCCTCCCGCTCCCGGCGCGCCTCACCCGTGCGGAGACGGACGGCTCACCCCGATTCGGAGGGATGGAAGAGA
>JBICIB010000366.1:0-3928 GCA_043101415.1 Planctomycetota bacterium JB042
CGATGAAGTCGTCCTCGATCGTGGCGACGATCGGGTCGTTCAGGTCGATCGTCAGATCCTGGCTCAGGACGACGTGGGCGGTGTAGTCGCCGGCCAGCGCGCCGCCGAGGTTCTCGATGCGGACGGTCGCGAGGACCTTGCTGTCGACCTCGACCTGACCGGGGCCGGAGATCGTCTTCGCCACGAGATTCGGCGGGTCACCGGCGCGGGCGTCTGGAGCCGCCAGGAGCGCCGCGGCGATGGCGGCGCCGCCCCAGCGGATCCAAGAAGAAGAATGCGCGGGTCGACGGGCGGGCGAGCGGGCGAGGATCGTCGAGCGGGACATCGGTGACTCCGTTTCCTGTCTTTGCCGGGCCCTCTCGCCCGACAGGGGAAGACGCGGAAACGGCGCCGGAGTCCCTTGGTCGTTTCTCCACTTTTCCGTGACGGATCGACCCGACCCGCCCGGCGGTGCGAGTCGGCGGGGGACTGCAGGCGGACCGGCGGATCGGTCGATATCGGGGATCGAGCCGGTTCCTCGGCCGCCCGCCCCCGATGCGACACGCCCTCCTCTCCCTCGCCGCCTCCCTCCCGCTCCTCGCGCCGGCCGAGGCGGCGAAGCTGCGCGTCCCGAAGGACCACGCCACGATCCAGGCGGCGATCGACGCCGCGGGGCCGGGCGACGTCGTCCTGGTCTCGAAGGGGACGTACTTCGAGGAGCTCTCGATCTCGAAGACCGACCTGACGGTGCAGGCGAAGAAGGGGCACGTCGTCGTGGTCGACGCGGGCGGGGACGGACGTCCGCTCGGGGTCGTCTTCAGCGCGAACGTCACCGTCAAGGGGCTCCGGTTCCGGAACACCGCCGACGACGTCGGCATCGGGGTCGCGGTCTCGTCCGACGTGGTGCTGAAGAAGTGCCGGGTCGAGGACGTCCCGAACGGCCACGGCATCGAGGTCGGCGCGGCGACCGTCTCCCTCGTGAAGTGCCGGGTCGAGGACGTCGGCGGCGACGGGATCCGGGTCGGGACGAACGACGCCTCGGTGAGCGGCTGCGTCGTCCGCGACGTCGGCGGGGCCGGGATCTCCGTCCTC
Source organism: Planctomycetota bacterium JB042 (assembly GCA_043101415.1). Classification (GTDB taxonomy): domain Bacteria; phylum Planctomycetota; class B15-G4; order B15-G4; family JADJEK01; genus JAUIEL01. Next base: position 1,072 of record JBICIB010000366.1, read on the forward strand.
GGCGCGCGGGTGCGGGTCGAGGGGAACACGGTCGAACGGTCCGGCGCCGCCGGCGTCCGGGTCGGCAACGACGTGACCGGCGCGGTCGAGATCGAGGTCGTCGACAACGACGTCACGGCGGCCGACGGCGCCGGCGTCCACGTCGCCGCCGACGCCGCCGATGCCTTCGTCCGGTCGAACTCCTGCCGCGACGGCGCGGACGCGGGGTTCCACTACGACGGCGCCGGCGCGACCTTCGAGGGGAACCTGGCGCGCGCGAACGCGGGCGCCGGGTTCGCGGTCTCCGCCACCGGCACCGGCGGCGCGTTCCTCTCCAACAAGGCGAAGAAGGGGCTCGGCGACGGGTTCCACGTCCAGGGCGTCGCGAACTCGTTCGTCGGGAACAAGGCGAAGAAGAACGCCGGCCTCCCGCTGAACGACGAGACCGACGAGGGGGACAACACGTACGACGGGAACTCGTTCGACCCCGACTGAGGCGCTACACGTGCCGGCGGCGGACCGACCAGACGAAGCCGTCGTACCAGAAGTGCAGGATCGAACAGACGAGCGCGGCGGCGAGGCAGGCCCGGAGCGCGGACTCGGCGACGCCGACGTACAAGAGCCCGGCGACGGCGAGGAAGAGCCCGTACGCGACGAGCGTCGCCGCCCGCGGGAGCCCGAACCGCCCGGGCCCGAGCACGCGGCCGATGCGGTCCCGCTCGGTCGCCCAGACGATCACGAAGTACTGCAGCGCGTGCCAGAGGTTCGCGGTCACGAACGCCTCGAGCGGCGGGAGGAACCCCCACGCCACGATCGATGCCACCGCCGTCGACGCCAGGAGGAGCAGCTTCGCCCGCGCCGGCCGGTACCCGCGACGCATCCGCGCCCGGAGCCGGACCATCCAGACGACGACGACCGCCCCCCCTCCGCCGATCGCCGCCGCGCGGATCGGGCCGGCGAACTCCCCCACTCCGACCAGGAAGCGGGCCGGCCCCTCCCACCCGAGCGCCGAGTAGAGCTCGAACCAGGCGAGCGTCGGCACGAGGCTCAGGCCGGCGAGGATCGGCGCGACGTAGACCGCCACGTTCACCGCGAGGTCGAGGCCGCGCCCCTCCTCGGCCGAGTTCCCGGCCCGCGCGTCGTAGAGGCGACCGAGCCCGAAGCTCTGCATCGCCGTGTGCCAGACGTCCCACAGCGCGGTCACCACCAGCGCCGTCGTCGTCACCCAGGCCGACGAGACGAGCGCCAGGTAGAGGAGCGGCGGCACGACCACGAACCGGATCCGGTGGCGCGCGAACACCTCCGGGTCGGCGTGGCTGCGGAAGAAGACCGCCACGAGATGGGCGCCGGTCCAGACCGCCGTGAAGAAGCCGAGCCGGACCCGGGTCCGTTCGAGCGACGCCGCCGATCCGAACGACTCGACGAGCCCGAGGAGGACGACGACGAGGAGGAGCGCGAGGACGGGGGAGAGGACGACGCACGCGAGGTCGACCCGCGGCGAGACGATCCAGGCGCTCCGGACCGGAGCGACGGCCCGCGCGGGCGAGGGCGTCGCCGGGGCGCGGACGAGGGCGACCGCTTTCGTCACCGGGATGGTCCTCCGCCCGACGTCACGCGACACCTCACGCGAATCGCATCCGAGCGTCAAGCACCGAGCCGGGACGCGCTCGAGGGGCTCAGTCCGGGATGCCGTCCGTCACGACCACGCGCCGGGCGCCGGTCCAGCTGTCGTCGACCTCGCCGCGGCGCATCGCCCGGCAGTCGTCGAGGATCGTCCGCGCGAACGCGTCCGCCGGCCGGAGCGCGAGGATGCGGTGCGCCATCGCCGACGCCTCCTCGAAGTCGCGGGCGAGATACGCGTCGAGGAGGGCGCGCGACACCTCGACCAGTTCGAGGTCCTCGTCGCAGGCGTCCTCGCGGAGCGCGACCAGCTCGTACACGAGGTTCTCGGTCGACCGCCCCTTCACCAGGACCGGCTCGAACGGCCGGGCGACGATCCCGTCCCCCGCCGCGTCGCGGGTCGTGTCGGAGAGGAGGATCCGGGTGCCGTACACCTTGTTGATGGCGACCAGCCGCGACGCGAGGTTCGCGTGGTCCCCGAGGACCGTGTAGTTCAGGCGGATCGTCGACCCGACGTTGCCGACGACCAGGTCGCCGGTGCTGATCCCGATCCGCGCCTGCGGCTTCGGCATCCCGCTGAACCGCAGCGCGTAGGCGAGGTCGTCGAGCTGGCTCTGGATCCGGAGCGCCGCCGCGCAGGCGTCCGCCGCGTGCGTCTCCGACGGCTTCGGCGCGCCCCAGAACGCCATGACCGCGTCCCCGATGTACTTGTCGATCGTCCCGCCGTACGAGACGATCGATCCGGTCGCGACCTCGAGGAAGCAGTTCACGACCCGGACCAGCTCCTCCGGGCGGCACTTCTCGGTCATGTTCGAGAACCCGACGAGGTCCGCGAAGAGCACGGTCATGGACCGCCGCTCGCCGCCGATCGACAGGTCCCGTCCGCCGCGCACCGTCGCCTGGACGACCTCCGTCGGGACGAACCGCTGGAACGACCGGAGCCCCGCCTTCATCTCCTCCAGCGCGGTGGAGAGGAGGTCGATCTCGACCAGCTTCGAGCGCTCGAGCACGCTCGGCTCGAGGTTCAGCGCCGCGATCTGCTCCGTCTCCTTCGCCAGCCTCTGGATCGGACCGGAGATGCGCCGCGCGAGCTGCATCCCGAACAGGACCGCGAGGAGGACGCTGGCGAGCCCGATGAGGGCGGTCTCGTAGTTCGAGCGCCTCACCGTCCCCATCAGCTCCTGTTCCGGCACGCCGACGCCGATGATCCACCGGACGCCGGCCCCCGCACCGAGCGCTCGGTACCCTCCGACGTACG
>JBICIB010000367.1:0-8044 GCA_043101415.1 Planctomycetota bacterium JB042
GTTCGAGCGACGGCACCAGGCGTGCGAGCCCGTGAAGGTCCGCATCGGCGAGATCCAGCGCGAGGGCGTCGAGCGACCGATTCCTCCGCACGTCTTTCCGGACGACCACCCACGTTCGCCCGGCCCGTTCGAGGTGCCGGAGCCGCTGCGGATCTGGTGCCAGGGGCGGACGGCAACGCGACCCGACGCCGGGGGTCCGACGTGAACCGGCGCGACATCCTCCGGGGCCTCGTCGCGGCGCCGTTCGCGGCTTTGGGGGCTCGATTGGGTCTCGCCCCAAAGCGACCCCAAAGTGAGCGCCGGGCGTGCGGGGCGGTCCCGTGTCATGTCGACCGGGAGAAGGGCGTCGTGACGTTCGACCGGCCGCCGGAGAAGGGCGAGCGGTTCGACATCGACTTCGGGCCGAGGTTCGTCGAGGTGACGCAGCGGGACGTCGAGGAGGCGTACGCCGGGAGCGCGTTCGACCGGCAGCGGTTCGTCGACCTTCCGGCCTTCCGCGACGCTCCGTGCTCCTGGAGGTTCGACGAGGCGTGACCGACACCAAGGGGAAGAACGGACGCGGGGCGGGCGGCCGCTTCGCGAAGGGGAACAAGATCGCCCCCGGCCGACAGTCGGGGCTCTCCCGGCTCCACGAGGACATGCTCAAGGCGGGCGTCGGCGAGGATCAGCGCGTCGCGCTCCTCCGGCTCTGGCACGACTCCGCGAAGAAGGGCGACTCCCGCGCGCTTGAGGGGATGCTGCGCGCGTTCTACGGCAAGAAGGCGCTCGACGGTCCGCCGGCGATCGTCGTCGAGCTCGGGGACGTCGACTACCGCGACCCGGAGTCGATCGCGATGGCGCACAAGTCGATCGGCGTTCACCTCGCCGCGGGGACGATCGAGGCCGATCGCGCGGAGGCGCTGTCGTCGCACCTCGCGAAAGCGGCCGACGTCGCGGCGTCGCTCCTCGTCGGCGACCGGCTCGACACGCTCGAGAAGCTCGTCGGCGAGCGCGAGTCGGAGAACGAGGTGTGACGCTCCCGAGCTGTCGCGACATCGAGCGGCGCCTCCGGGACCTCGAGCGGCGCGCGGAGCGCATCGGCGGCTCGGACGACTTCCGCGAGGCGAAGGCGCGATGGCGCGAGACGGGCGAGATCCCGGTCGACGGCCCGCCGCTCGTCGTCGAGTACGTCCGGCTACTCGCGAAGCTCGAGGCGGCGGTCGATGACCTCCACGTCCTCGCCGACCCGAGCGAGTACGACCTCTCGGACCTGGACACGGGGAGTTGATCCGATGCCGATGATGGAAGTTCAGCCCCCGAGCGGCGGCGATCCGATCGAGGTCGAGATCCCGGAGGGCGCGACGACGGTCGACATCGTGTCGGCGTACATCACGGAGATCGCGCCGGAGCGAGACGCCGAGATGGAGGTGCGGCTCGCGTTCCTCCAGCAGGTCGCGGCCGGCGGCCGGTTCCCGACGAACGTCGAAGTCGCGGACGCGATCGCGGCGAAGGTCGCGGAGATGGTGGGGGTGTGCGGACGCGCGGGGCGGTGGCATCGCCCGGCGCACGTTCCGGCCCGATCAGACGGCGCGGCGGCTCTCCGCCACGCTCCCCGCGGGGACAACCCGACAGCACCGTTCCTCGTGGTGGGCACGAAGGCAGGTGCTGACGAACCGCTCCGCTTCAACTGCGCTCTCGAACTCCGACTCGGTTCCGATGGCGTCCAGCAGGACGCCGCAGCTCCAGCAGAGATCGCGAGCCTCGAACGCGATCGTGAACATGGGACGCTCCCCAACGAGCGTGGCGGTGGGCCGATCATACCGCGCCTGTCGCTGACGTGGGCGAGATTCCTACCCTCGATCGCGCATGATCGAGCGCGCCGTCTCCTCGTCGACCTCGGCGTACAGCTCGGAAGTCGCGGCGGTCGCGTGGCCGAGGATCGCGCGCGTCGCCTCGAGCCCGAACTCCGCGCGGAGTCGCGTCGCTGCCGTGTGGCGGAGCTGGTTCGGCGTCCACGGCTCGATCTCGAGCGCCTCGCACGCGCGCCGGACCGCCCGAGTGTACGCGTCCCCGGAGTAGGGCCGGCGGCCGTCGCCGACGCCGAACAGGTAGCCGGCGATCCCGACCGCGGCGAGCCGGGGGCGGACGACCCTCTGCGCTTCGGGGCCGAGGAAGACGACGCGCGCCTTCCCGTGGTGCTCGGTCTTGTGGTGGGCGGGGCGGTACGTCCAGACGTCGCCGGTCGTGTCGAGCTCGCGGGCGCGCATCGTCCGGACTTCGCCGGGCCGCATCCCGGTCAGGAGCTGGAGGCGGATCATCGCGGCGACGGGCGGCGCTACGGCGTCCGCCACGGCGCGCGCGTGCTCCTCCGGGACCGGACGGACGTCCGGAGGCTCCGGCGCCGTGGAGCGGCCCGCACGAAGCCCGGCGACTGACCGGAGCGCGTGCCAGGTCGAGCCGGGGACGAGGTCCTGTTCGGCGGCCCACCGGAACATCCGGCGGATGCGGTGCACGTAGGCGTTGACGGTCGTCCTCGAGAGGCGCCGCGGCGGGGAGTCGTCGCGCGCGGCCGGGACCGGCTCCAGCATCGCGGCGCGGACCTCCTTCAGGGCGGCGGCCCCGAACTCCTCGGCGGGCGTCCGGCCGTGGAGGCGGGTCGCGAACGAGAGGGCGCGGCGGATGACGTGCATCTCCGAGGTCGTGTCCCCGGCCTTCCGGTAGTAGGCGGCGGCGTGCGTCAGGTAGAGCGCCGTTACCTCGGCGACCGTTACGCCACCGGGATCGGCTTCCGCCGCGGGGACGAACGGGCGCGGCCGGCCGGCGGCGATCCACTCGGCGACGAGGCGCTCGTACGCCTCGCGGGACTCGCGGGATCCGTGGGGGCCGAGGTAGAAGTCGCGGCCGCCGAGCCGGACGACGGCGAGCCCGCGGGCGCGGTGGAGTCGGTACGACGGGACGCTCGTACGGGGCATCGGGTGTTCCTCCCGGATGGTCGTACGGTACTGCGTTCGGCGATGACCGCAACGGGCGCGGTAGGGTTTGCGGCAACAAAAAGAACGAGCGCGGTAAAGACGGTCGATCGCCGCAAGTCGTTCCCGGGTAGTCGGGACCGACCGAATCTGAGCCGTCGGACAGCGTGCTTGGGGTGCAAGAGGTCGGCAGTTCAAATCTGCTCGGCCCGACCACATAAAGATGGATGCAGAGGGGGGTTAGCTCCCTGGCCGGTCACCTGACCCCCCTCCGCTCCGGTTTCTACGCCAATTCCTACGCCAAGGGCGACGCGCCCTCGGCGTGGGGGAAACGTGGAGCACGGAGCGATGCGCATCCGCGACAGCAAGCCCCCCCTGATCGAGTGGAAGGAGTTCGTCGACGGCCGCTGGGTCGGCCGGTCGATGACCGTCTCGCCGCGCAACCTGCGGCGGTTCGGGCTCCGCGCGCCGGGGTCGCCGAAGGGGATCACCCGGAGGCACGCCGAGCGGCTGAAGGATGCCGTCGAGCGCGCTCTTCAGCTCGCCGAGGAGCACGGCCTCGACGGGCCGCTCGTCCCGCTCTCGCACGTCATCGACACGCACCTCGAGACGCTGCGCTGCAGCGCGAACTACCGGCGGCGCCGCGAACGCGCGCTGAAGAGCCCGGCCAAGGACGACGACGTGCCCCACCTGAAGGCGAAGGACATCTCGCTCCTGACCTTCACCGGCGACGTCCCGATCCGGTCCGTGACGTCGGAGCAGCTCCTGCGGTACCAGAACATGCTCGAGGACCACGGCTACGCCCCGATGTCGGTCCGGGGCTTCCTGCGGGACGTGCGGGCGCTCTTCAACTTCGCGGTGCGCCACGGCTACCTCGAGCGAAGCCCCGCCGACACGCTCCGGATGCCGCCCAACGAGCCGGCGGACGGCGTCTACTTCCTCACCATGAAGCAGGTGAAGAAGCTCCTCGACCTCGCCGGCGACCCCCTGAAGTACGACCCGACGCTGCGCTTCCGCCTCGAGAAGGAGAAGGAGGGGCGCCGCACGTTCCTGCCGTCCATCGGCAACAACGTGATCAGCCAGGTGTTGCCCGGGTTCCTCTACCTCGGTGTGCGACGCTCCGAGCTCTGCCGGATCCGGTGGAAGGACGTCGACCTGATGCGAAAGGTCGCCGTGATCCACGGGGCCCGGAAGAACCCCAACCGGCGCGAGCGAACGCGGGTCGTGCCGATCCCGGATCAACTCCTGGACTACCTGAAGCGGAAGCCGCGCGACAGCGAGTTCGTGTTCACGAACTCGGAGGGCGAGCCCTGGACTCCCCACTCGCTCAGCTCGTGCCTGCGGCACTTCCAGCAGACCTACGCGAAGAGGCTCGGGTTCCACGTCGACTTCCAGACGCTGAGACGGACGTACGGCTCGCTGCTGTACCAGGCCGGCTACCCGCTCGATCAGGTGGCCGAGTTCCTCGGCCACTCCGACGTGAACACGACGAGGACCTGGTACGCGTGCCTGCGGGCGGAGGATCACGGCGCGCGGGTCACGAAGGCCTTCGAGATCGCGGCGCGCGGCGCCGGAAAGGCGGGGCGCGGTGGACGCGCCGCGCCTCGATCCAGGCGATGAGCTCGTCGCGCCGGATGAAGTAGGTCTGCCCGATCTTCCGCGCCGGGAGTCCGAGGCGGATGTAGCGGTAGACGGTCTTCGGGGACTTCCGCAGGACCGCGGCGACGTCCGGGACCGTGAGGTACTGCTGGAGCAGATCGTCCATCAGGAGTCTCCCCGGGCGCGACGCTCGTACGCGACGACGTCGCGCAGGTCGTAGCGGATCGTCCCGCCGGGGCCGGCGCCCAGCACGTAGGCCTGGATGCCAGCTCGGCAGAGGATCCGCCGCGCCGTGGTCCGGTGGACGCGCCAGCGGTCGGCGACGGCCTGGAGCGGTACGAAGTGCGGCCCGCGTGCTCGTGCGTTCGGTGCATGAGGTCGCGCGGACGAGGCGCGGCGAGCATCGGGCTGCTCTCGGTGCGGATGAAGATGTTCGGGTTCGTTCGTCATCGCTCACTCCATGCGAGGCTCGTGCTCGCCTCGTTCCTGCTCTCGTCGGATCCCCGTGAGGTCCTCGTTGGTGTCCTGGTCACGACTCTCGTTCCCGGTCTCGTTCCGGAAGGCCGCATCGGCCCTCGTTCCCTCGTTTGCCGGCAACGAGGGCGCGTACGTGGGACGCGTGTGCGCGCCGCACGTTGAGGCGACGTTGGAACTCCCCGGGTTCTCGCTCCCCGAGCTCGCGGAGCAGCTGGATCGTCGCGCCGACACACGCCTCCTCGTCCTCGAGGTCGAGGACGCCGCCGATCGACGCGAGATGACCCCGAATCGCGCGCAGGTGGAGGTCGATCGACGGAAGGGACGGCTCCGGCTCCGGCGGCGCCGCCGTGGCCGCGGCGAAGGAGACGCGCCGCAGCAGCTTCCAGGCGGCGTGCTCCGGGTCCTTGTCCGCTCGCGTGCTCCGTCGGGAGTCGTGGAGCCGTAGCGAACGCGTCAGCGCTTCCGACCAGAGCGCATCGAGGCGCCCCAGCAAGTCTTCGGGGCGTCGCAGACGATCGATGCCGTGCCGCCGCAGGAGCTCGCGGCGTGCCTGGACCTCGACGCGCCACACCGGTCGGGACGGGTCGGCGCCGTGGTGCGCCCAGATGGCTCGCATCCAGTCCTTCCTCGACTGGATGAGCTCGTAGGTCTTCTCGTAGATCCGGACGACGAGGCTTCCCTTGCCGAACTGGGATCCCGTCACCAGGTCGCCGACCTGGTAGGTGGCCTTCCACCGGGACCGGGAGATCCACGCCGGGGCGGACGCCGGTGGGAAGTCGACTCCCTGAACGTCGACCGCCAGATCCACGCGGCTTGGCTTCAGGATGACCCCGCCGGTTCCGGCGAGCCGATCGGCGAACTCGATGCAGAAGCTGAGCATCCGCTCCGGTTCGAGGCGCCACAGCGCTTCGGCCGACACGGCAATCATCAGATTGGGCAGGGCAACCGAATCGGACCGGCTGAGCTTCACGCGCAGGTCCGTGTTTCCGAGGAACACGGACTTCTCGCCCCCGTCGGCCCTCAGCACGAACGACTGCTCGGCGATTCGGACCGGCGTCTCCTCTTGCCGGGTCTCTCGGAGCTCGGCGCGACGATCGAGGAGAGAGTCGACGCAGCCGAGGAAGGTGGGAGAGAGAGGAACCTGCCCCGTCAGGACGAGGGTGTCCAGGCCTCGAGCGACGATCGAAGGTCCGTTGGAGGGGTGCGTGAGACTGTCCCGCACCCCCTCGGTACGTGGCGGAGTCGGTGCGGCCGTCGACGTGTCCGGTGCCTGCGGCGTCGTCGAATCGGCCGAGGAGTTGGACGGACCGGGCGCGCCCGCCGCCGGCCGGGCCGAGCTCGCGGGCGAGCCCGGCCGGCGGCGGGGCGAGCCCTTTTCCGCTTCGACTGGAGTCACATGGGGGTCGCGCGTGTGCTCGGAAGGCACTTCGTCTAGCCATCGGCCTCGGCTCGTCCCTGGAGGCGCTCGAGCTGGACCACGTTCGGGAAGAACCGCCCGTTCGACTCACGGCGGCGCACGCAGAGCCGGCAGTCCGGGAGCTCGTCGAAGCTCCTGAACACCGTGAGACCGCTGGGCTTGATCGAGTCGAGGCTCAACGCGTGAAGGAAGTGCTTCGCCTCACGGGGCCTCGCGAAGCTCAGGAACAGGCTCGTCTTCTCTCCCGACCACTTACCGTCGGAGATGCAGAACACCAGGCGAACGGACTCGTGGTTGACGGGCTCGATGGCCACGAGCCGACCACGGAACCAACCGTCGGGCGGCCCGGCGGGGTCGCGGGGGTCGACGTTCTCCCAGCCCTCGTCGAAGTTGGAGAATCGAACCGCGCTGTCGTGCGTCATCTTGCTGCCCTCCCAACGGCGCCTGGATCCAGACTCGCGCGCACTGACAGACGCCGAAGAAGATGCGCACGACCTCGTTCCATCGAGCGAGGACGTCCGCACCTCACCCTGTTCGGGAGGCGCTTACGACGGTGGAAATGAGCCTCTAGGCCGGGGCGGCCGGCGGCCGAGAAACGGCGATCCCGACCGTTCTCACGAGGCTGTGGGCCGATTCTCGGAATCGAATACTCGGAGCTTTTTGACGGGTTGCTCCCATCCGCGGCCCGTCAGGAGCTTCGGAACGACGCACGGGGCGAGCATCGGCGGCCGGGTGCCCGATCCTCTTGCGAGCAGTTCGATGCCGAGCTGGCTGGCCTTCTGGCGGAGTTGCTTCCGCACGTTGTCGCGGCGCTGCGAGTCGCCGAGTTCGTCGGGCCAGGTGATCCGCGATGGGGGGGAGTCGGTCCCGCTTCGATCCCAGAGGGTCTTCAGGTAGAGCAGCTCGAACGGGGAGAGCGAAAGCAAGTGACCGTTGATTCGGACACCAGGCTTCGGCGGCCGTCCAGGCTTCCTGCCGACGAGGACCTGGGCCGGGAGCTCGATCTCGAGGACCTCACCGTCGGCGGAGACACGGAACCGCTCGAGCTCGACCGTCGGTTCTCCGTCCTGCCACGGGAACTCCAGATTCAACGATGTCGGTATCACCCAGTTCAGCTCCTCGAGGGGTCCTCCGAGCATGCCTCGCGGAACGTAGGAGAGCTTCGCCTTTCCGAGCGACAAGGTGACTGCCACGACGTCCCCGTTCTCGTTGGTCGCGATCGGTTCGACGCTCACGGTCGGCGTGGGTTTGGACTCCCATCGAATCGGGGATGGGCCGCCGGCGACCCAGTCGAGGTCGAAGGCGGGTCGCGAAAGGCGGAATCCGACTCGGGCCGTCTTGAGAGGCAGAGATTCCACCTTGCGCACGGGCTTGCACTTGATGTTGCCCGTGGCGAGGTCGTGGGTGTCGAGCAGGTTCGACGCGACGACTTCGTCCATGGCCTGCAGGGTGTAGGTCCGAAGTCGTCCCTCGTGCAGGTGATCGGCCCGCCGCGGGAGGATCACGACGACGTGCGCGCGACGGCGGAGCCAGAGTCCGAGGACTTCGAGGATTGCCCGCCGGAGCCGTTGCGAGTGGGGACCTGCGGGGGTCTTGAACGGGA
>JBICIB010000368.1:0-7291 GCA_043101415.1 Planctomycetota bacterium JB042
GTGTGCTCTTCCGATCTGACGCGATCCTCGAGTGCGAGGAGCTGGTCGAGCACGAGCTGGCGGTCGAGCGGTTCTGCGATGCGTGCGAGGAGACGCGGCGGCGGGGCGGGCGGCTGTTCGCCGTCTCGTGCGGCAGCTCGTACCACGCCGCGAAGGCGGCCGCGCTCTTCTTCAACGAGATCGCGCAGGTCGAACTGGTGCCGATCCTCCCCGGCGAGTTCCGCGGCCAGCACTCGCGCTCGCTCCGGGACGGGGACCTCTTCCTGGCGATCAGCCAGTCGGGCGAGACGAAGGACCTGATCGACGTGCTGAACGACGTCGCCGCGTCCGGACGCGACATCCGGCGGGTCGCGCTCGTCAACAACGTCAGCTCGACGATCGGGCAGGAGAAGTGCGACCTGGTCCTCCCGCTCCGGTGCGGCCCCGAGGTGGCGGTCCCCGCGACGAAGAGCTTCATGAACCAGATGGCCGTCGCCTACGGCCTCGCGCTCCGGCTGGCGGAGCGGCGGGTCACCTCGGCCGACGACCTCGACGACGCGGCGCGGTCGCGGCTGGCGGCCGAGCTGGAGGGGCGGTTCGCGCGGCTCCCGCGCCTCCCCGACCTGATCCGCGAGACGTTCGACTCGACGGACGCCGACGTCGAGCAGGCGGCGCGGCTCCTCCATCTCCGCCCGAGCCTCCAGATCCTCGCGACCCGGATCACGCCGGTCGCGCTCGAGGGGGCGCTCAAGGTCCGAGAGGTCGTGCTGAACCACACGGAGGGGTTCGAGGGATCGGAGTTCAAGCACGGTCCGAACACGATCCTCGGCGTCAACACGGTGCACGGACCCGAGGAGATCGACGGCCTCCTGAAGGGGGTCGGCCGCGCGATCGCCGGCGTGGTCGGAGAGGCGGCGCGGCGCGGACTCGACGCGGACGCCCAGCGCCGGCTGGTGCAGGCGGCGACCGACTCCGTCTTCTCGCCGGCCACCGCGTCGCTGTCGCTCTCCGACGAGGAGCGGTCGCTGCTGGAGGAGCACGTCGTGCGCGACGACCTCCTGAAGCGGCTCTACCGCGACTATCCGCTCGTCTACATCACCGGGCCCGACGAGCGGGACGTCCAGCTCACGGTGTCGCAGATCAACACCCACAAGATCCGCGGCGCCCAGACCGTGGTGATCGCCGAGGACCACCCCGACCTCCGCCAGGCCGCGACGAAGGCGCCGGCGGACAACGACGACTACCGTTCCGTGGTCATCACGCTGCCGCGCACCCACGACACGCTGATGACGGTCTTCTCGGCGACGGTCGTGCTGCAGAGACTGGCGCTCAAGATGAGCCGGCTGAAGATGGCGTGGCTCGACCGCATCGGACTCCCGGGGCACGGGGTCCACCCGGACGTGCCGAAGAACGTCAGCAAGTCGATCACCGTCGACTGAGCCGCGGGGCGGTCGTCCTCAGGGGACGATGCGGCCCGGGAACGTGAACGCGAGCCTCAGGTTCTCGAGGAGGTCGTGGCGGTTGTACGCCTTCCGCTCGAGCACCTCGATCGTCTCGAGGTTCGCCGCGATCCACGGCGCGGCGACGCCCGCCTCGACCGCGCGCCGGTGGAGGCCGGGCGAGGGAGGGTCGCTCCCCCGCCAGTGCTGGACGAGCGCGAGGTCCCGCGCGAGCGGCTTCAGCCCGTTCTTGTGGGAGGGCCGGTCGGCGGGCATCACGGTCCGCGCGAGGATCATGTCGGTCAGGCCGAGGCTGTGGGTCGCCCAGCGGTCCGGTCGCTCGTACAGCTTCCAGCAGATGAAGTGCGCCACGACGCCGCCGATCGGGATCTCCCCGTCCTCGCCGCGGAGCTCCTCGTAGCGCGGGAGCATCTCGATCGCGTCGCCGCTCTCCCAGGGGGAGAGGCGGGGGAGGTCGGCGTGGATCCGGTGGTGCGCGGCGTCGGCGATCTTGTCGACGAGTCGCGCGCCGGGCGGCAGCCGGAACGGGTGCTCGTCGAGCTGCCGCGGGCCGCGCGAGAACGAGAGCGCGGCGATCGCCACGGCGACGGCGGCGGCGAGCGCGGCCCCCCGTCGCGGGGCGACGCGGAGCACCGCGGCCTCGAGCACGCCGGAGCCGGCGCAGCAGAGGAGCACGAACGGGAAGGCGAGATAGCGGAAGTGGCGCGCGTCGCCTCCGATCTTCACGACGTAGACGACCACGAGGGCGGCGAGGCCGAGCTGGACCAGCCGTTCGCGGCCGAGGCTCGCGTTCCCCATCCGTCCCCGGAGCACGAACCAGAGGACCGCGAGCGCCGGCGCCCAGACGGCCACGAGGTACGGTCCCGCCGTGTCGGCCACGTACGCCCAACCCTGCGCGACGTCGACCGTGTCCTTCAGGTAGAAGGTGCTCGGGAAGAGGTCTGCGTACTGCCGGACCCGGAAGAGCATCCACGCGGCCATCGGCACGGCGGCGAGCAGGAGCAGCCCGAGCGGGAATCGGCGCTCGCGCCGCCATTTCCACGCGAACGCGGCGAGGAACGGGAGCGCGAGCTCGTGCCGGACGAGCGGCCCGAGCGCGACGGCGACGGTCGCGGGCCGGCTCGACGGGCGGACGACGAAGTGCGCGAACGCCGCGGCGATCACCAGCCCGAGCGGGGACTCGGTCCCCGACGTCCAATAGCTCCCGACGCCGTAGTGGAACGTCAGGTAGACCAAGGGGAACGAGACGACCGGCGCGTCGCGGGCGGGAGTCGTCGCGCCGCGCAGGGAGACCAGGGTCGCCCAGAACCCGACGTACGCCGCGACCGCGATCCCGCGCAGGATCGTCCAGTAGCCGATCTCCGTCGAGCGGAGCGCGGCGAGCAGGAGCGTCCAGCCCGGGCTGGAGATCCCCTCGACCGCCTCGCCCGGGTTGTAGACGAGCCCGTGGCCGAGGAAGAGGAGGTTGTCGACGTACTTGAAGTAGACGTAGCCGTCGTCGAGCAGCCACGCGTAGTGCAGGGCGAGGTAGACGCCGGCCGGGAGGCAGAGCCACTCGATCCAGCTCGGCCGCGGGAAGCCGGTCGGCTCAGTCTCCATCGCCGCCCGCGTATCCCATCTGCTGGAGCTGCTCGAGGTACCGGCGCGCCTGCGCGTCCCGCACCGGGTCGCCGGTCTTGATCCGCGGGTAGAAGACCGACGGGCGCGGCCGGGCGGCGGCGATCCAGGCCGCGAGCCGATCCTTCAGTCGCTCGCCCCGCTCGCGCGTCGCCGGGTCGGAGGACGTCCGCATCAGGTCGTTCCGCTCCTCCGGGTCGGCGGTCAGGTCGTACAGCTCGAGGGTGTCGAGGTAAGGGGTCCAGATCGCCTTGAAGCGGCCGTCGCGGATCGCGTGCGACTTCCGCTCCCCCTTCCAGGGGCCGGTCCCCTCCTCGAGCCCCGGCCCGGTCCCCGGCGCGATCGCGTAGACCGGCCCGCGGTCGAAGTCGGCGCCGGCGGTCCCCGCGATCGCCGGGCCGAGGTCGACGCCGTCGATCCCCTTCGCCTCGGGGAGACCGAGGACGGCGAGGATCGTCGGAAGGAGGTCGACGAGCGACGCGCAGAGGTCGAGACGCGTGCCGGCGTGGGCGGCGCCGGGATAGCGCAGGATCATCGGGACCCGGACCGTCGTGTCGTACACCGCGAGGCCGTGGCTCCAGACGTCGCCGTGCTCCCAGAACGTCTCGCCGTGGTCGGACGTCACGACGACCAGCGCGTCGTCGAGGATCCCGCGCGCGTCGAGCCCGTCGAGGAGCCGGCCGACGTGGTGGTCGAGGAACTCGACCTCGCCGGCGTACAGGCGCGCCATCCCCTCGTCCCCCGGCAGCGGACGTCCCGGCGGATCGAGCGCGAGCGCGCGGCTGAGCTGGCCGACGACCGGCGCGGAGTGGCCGGCCGCCCGCTGGTGGGCGTGCTGGGCCCGCTTCACGGCGCCCCACGATCCGTCGGCGTCGACCGGCGCCCCCGCGGCGGCGCGGAACGGCTCGGGCGGGTCGTACGGGGCGTGGGGGTCGGTGTAGTGGACGAACAGGAAGAGGCGGTCGGCGTCCCGCGCCGCGGCCGAGTCGAGGTGCGCGAGGGTCGCGTCGGTGATCGCGTCGGCCCGCCGCGCGTCCCGGTTCGCGACCACCGGCCCCTCGAAGGTGTCCTCGTCCTGGTCCCACACCGCGAACCCCTGGTCGAACCCGAGGAGCTCGGAGAGGGCGACCGCGCTCGAGAAGCCGGCGGTGTGGAAGCCGGCCTCGGTCAGCCGCTCCGGGAGCAGTTCGTTCGATCGGTGGACGGTGTAGCCGTTCCGGACCACGCCGTGCCGTTGGGGCCACGTCCCCGTGAACATCGACACGTGGGCGGGGAGGGTGGTCGTGGCGACGGTGTTCATGTCGTCGAGGACGACCCCCTCGGCGGCGAGCGCGTCGAGGCGCGGCGTCCGGGCCGCGCTGCCGCCGTGGGCGCCGAGGTGGTCGGCCCGGGTCGTGTCGAGGCTCACGAAGACCAGGTGGCGCGGCGGGCCGGCCCGTCCGGAGCACGACGGGAGCCCGGAGAGGGACGACGCGAGGCCGGCGACGAGAAGGAGGAGGAGGGTCGGGCGGGGCGAGCGGTTCACGGAGGAGATCGTACCGTCCGGCGCGCGCGGGGAGGCCGCGCTCCTACCGCCGCGGAGACGACGCGATCCGCACCATCAGCTCGTCGATCGAGAACGGCTTCTGCAGGAACTCCCCGTCGGCCGAGTTCAATCCGTGCCGTTCCAGCTCGGAGTCCGTGTAGCCGGACATGTAGAGGACCGGGAGCTCGGGACGGCGCGCCGTGAGCGCGCGGGCGAGCTCGGGACCGCTGCGATCGGGGAGGATGACGTCGGTCAGCACGAGGTCGACGTCGTCGGCGTACCGGTCGAAGAGCGC
The DNA here is from genome assembly GCA_043101415.1 of Planctomycetota bacterium JB042. GTDB lineage: Bacteria > Planctomycetota > B15-G4 > B15-G4 > JADJEK01 > JAUIEL01. The sequence continues at coordinate 4,877 of JBICIB010000368.1, forward strand.
CTGCGCCTCCGCGGCCGACGCTGCGGCGAGGATGCGGTGGCCGTGGCGCTCCAGCGCGATCTGGACGAACTCCCGCACCGTCGCCTCGTCCTCGATCAGCAGGACGAGGCGGGGGCGGTCGGCGTCGTCCTCCTCCGGTCGGGTCCGCGGCGCGTCCGGGTCGTCCGCGTCCTCCGACGATCGAGGGAAGTAGAGCTCGAACGTCGCGCCGCGGCCCGGCTCGCTCCGGACCGTGATCGCACCCGCGCCCTGCTGCACGATGCCGTAGACCGTCGAGAGTCCGAGCCCGGTCCCTCGCCCCGCCGGCTTGGTGGTGAAGAACGGGTCGAAGACGTGCGCGACGACCTCGGCGGGCATGCCGTGGCCGGTGTCGGTGACCGTGAGGCGGACGTACGCCCCCGGGGCGACGCCGAGCCTCCTCGCCCGGTCGCCGTCGAGCGTCGGGGCGTCGATCCGGACGGAGAGCGTCCCGCCGTCCGGCATCGCGTCGCGCGCGTTCAGGGCGAGGTTCACCACGACCTGCTCGAGCTGCCCCTCGTCCGCTTCGATCGGATGCGGCCCGTCGGAGTCGTGCGTCTCGAGGGAGATCCGCTCGCCGAGGAGGCGGCGGAGCATCTCGCTCGTCCGCCGCACGGTCTGGGCGAGGTCGATCGTCCTCCGGCTCGTCACCTGCTGCCGGCTGAAGACGAGGAGCTGTCGCGTCAGCTTCGATGCCTGGTCCGCCGCCCGGGCGATCTCCCGGCCGAAGCCGCGCCCCGGCGGGTCGGCCTCGTCCTCGGCCACCAGCTCGGCGTACCCTCGGATCGCGGTCAGGAGGTTGTTGAAGTCGTGCGCGATCCCGCCCGCGAGCCGGCCGAGCGCCTCGAGCTTCTGCGACTGCCGGAGCTGCCGCTCGATCGCCTCGCGTTCGACCATCTCCCGCTGAAGGCGCTGGTTCGCGCGCCGGAGCTCCTCGGTCCGTTCGTCGACCCGTCGCTCGAGGTCGTCCCGCGCGCGGCGGAGCTCGTCCTCGAGCCGCTTCCGGGTGAAGAGGTCGGGGACGGTCGTCCGCTCCTGCCCGGTCGCCGCCGCCGGGACGCGGGCGCGGTACCGTTCGACCCGCTCCTCGATCCGGTCCGGGTGCGCCATCAGGAACCGGCACGCCTCGTCCCCTCGCGCGCGGCAGGTCACCTCGGTCGCGACGAGCTTCATCCCGAAGCTCTCCTCGCACCAGCCCGACGAGTATCCCGCGTTCATGGAGCACGCCGGGAAGTCGGGGCGGCGCGCGGCGGAGAGCCACGCGTCCGCCTCGAACGAGTACGGGTGGTCGTAGAGGAGCTCGTACTCCTCGGGTCCGCCGGTCCGCGACTCGGGCGAGATGTCGACGAACGCCCAGCCGGTGTGGGCGAAGTGGATCGGCCCGGCGGACATGCGATCGAGCGGGTCGTCGAGACCCATCCGGGCGTGGAAGTTCCGGGCGTCCGACTTGCCGATGGCGTGGGCGAGGTCGAACAGGATGTTGCGGGAGAAGTCGTCCGCCTCGTCGTGCTTCTCCGGGCCGTAGAGGTCGCGGACGAGCCCGTGGAACTCGACGGAGAGCGACGCGGCGCGGACGAGGACGTACCGCTCGCCGCAGATCTCGATCGTCCCGCGTCCGGGGTCGGCGTTCCAGCGGCGGAAGTACTCGGAGACGACCCGCTCCGCGGCGCGGAAGAACGGCGCCATCTCCTCGGGCACCCGCACCGTCCCGAGATCGTCCCTGCGCTTCGCCACCCGATCAGACCTCGAAGAACCAGAGGAACCGCACGCGCCCGCGGTCGCGCGACCTCCGGTATTCGAACAGCAGCGGCCGTCCGAGGAGCGAGGGAAGGAGCTGCAGGTCGAACTCTCCGGCCGCCGTGTTTCGTCGCAGCGATAGGAGGAGCTCCCAGAGGAGTTCCACGCGCGACTCCCCGCCCGCGCGCCGGTCGAGGGAGACGGTGTGGAGGAGGAGCGAGAGGTTCCAGGCCGCGCCGAGCGAGCGGAACTGGCCGAGGTACGGGACGAACACGTCGAACGCCTCGTCGGAGCGGGGCGCGCCGGCCTCTCCGGTCTCGAGGAGCTCCCGCACCGCCACCGCGCGCACCCAGCGATGGTCCGACTCGATCCAGCCCCGGTCCACGAGCTCCGGCCGGAGCGCGGGGAAGTGCGCGGCGCCCCACGGGATCGCGACGCTCCGAACCGTGTCGTCGGACGCGACCTCGTCGAGCACTTCGAGGAGGCGCGCGTTCCGGGTCTCGATGACCCCGGGGAGGAGCGCGCTCGAATCGGACTCGTCGTCGGCGTCGCTCACCATCCAGTGCCGCCACGCGGCGCGGAAGGCGTCGCCGCGGCCGAGAAGCGCCTGGCCGGCGCGCTCGAACCAGGAGAGGACGATCGCGGTGTCCCAGGCGACCG
>JBICIB010000369.1:0-6482 GCA_043101415.1 Planctomycetota bacterium JB042
CGAGCACGTCGTCGACGCGCTGGTCGAGGCGTCCCGGTCGCTCGGCATCGAGGTGAGGCTCGACCACGAGGTCCGGGCCGTCGAGGCGGACGGCGACGGGGAGCGGGTGACGGCGACGTGCGGGGCGGAGACGGTCCGGTTCGACGCCGACCTCGTGGTGCACGGGGCGGGGCGGGCGCCGAACGTCGAGTCGCTCGCGCTCGAGGTCCCGGGGATCGCGCCGACGGACCGCGGCCTCCCGGTCGACGACCGCGCCCGATGCATCGGGGCTCCGCACGTCCTGGCCGGCGGGGACGTCGCGGACGCGGGACACCCGAAGCTGCTGCGCGTCGCGTCGCACCACGCGTCGGTGATCTCGTCCGCCCTGCGCGGGGAGGAGGACGGGCCGACGCTGGAGGACGTCGTGCCGGTCGCGGTCGTCTTCACCGCGCCGCGCCTCGCCGGGATCGGTCTCACCGAGCGGGCCGCGCGCGAGCGGGGACACTCCGTCCGGGTCCGGACCGAGCCGGAGAAGACCTGGAAGCTGCTGCGCGAGTCGAACGCCCGGGCCTTCGCCTTCAAGACGATCGTCGACGACGAGACCGACCGCATCCTCGGGGCGTTCGTCCTCGCCCCCGGCGCGGAGGCGCTGATCGATCTGATCGCTCTCGCCATCGACGCCGACCTGCCGGCCGACGCGCTGAAGCGGCCGCTCTACGGCTACCCCGCGCTCGGAGGACACGTCGGCGCGATGATCCCGTGAGTTCCTCCTTGCCGGCGGAGATCTGTCACCATAGACTCACGTCACTGTTTGGCGACATGATCGGACCCGGAGGACTCCCGATGACCACGGCCGCCCGCCGCCTCGACGCCGCCGCCGCGACGTCCGCACTCGAGATCCGCGTCGACGCCCGACCCGAACGCGTCTGGAGGACCGTGACCGAGCGACCGGACGAGTGGTGGATCGACGACCTCCGGTGCGTCCCCGGCGGCTCGGAGATGTCCCTCGACGCGCGGGCCGGCGGAATGCTGATCGAACGAAGTCGAGACGGCGGGAGCCTCCTCTGGTTCACCGTGATCGCCGTCGAGCCGGGGAGGTCGCTCCACCTCGCCGGCTCGCTCGCCCCGCCGTACGGGGGGCCGGCGCAGACGTTCCTGTGGCTCGCCCTCGAGGAGGACGGGGAGGCGACCGTCGTCCGGATGACGCACTCGCTCCACGGGCACGTGGCGGAGGGGAGTCTGGCGGAGATGGAGCGCGGCTGGCGGCTGCTGCTCGAGAAGGGGCTGAAGCCCGCGGTGGAGGGCGGGTCCGCCTGATGGCCGCGGAGAACGCGGTCTGGAAGGCGCTCGCCGACCCGACGCGCCGCGCGATCCTCGACCTCCTGGCCGACGGCCCGAAGACGACCGGCGACCTCTGCTCCCGGTTCGACGCCGAGGCCGGCCCCGGCATCGGCCGGACCGGGGTGCTGAAGCACATCGAGGTGCTGCACGGGGCGGGGCTGGTGGTGGCCCGGCGGGAAGGGCGCGTGCGTTGGAACTTCCTGAACCCGGTCCCGATCCAGCAGGTCGCCGACCGTTGGGTCGGTCGTCACGTCCGCTCGCTCGCGACGTCGCTGCAGCGGCTGAAGGCGCTCGCCGAGGACCGGCCGGTCGCCGCGCGCCCGACCGGACCGATCGTCGACGACCGGCCGGCCGCGCCGCTCGACGACGTCGCGCCGGCGGGGGAGTCGTTCCTCCTCGAGCCGGTCGACCCGGAGCGCGACGCGGCCGACCTGCACGCGTGCTCCCACGGGAGCCCCGCCGACGAGGCGGTCTGGACGTACATGGGGTACGGGCCGTTCGGGGACGAGGCGTCGATGGCGACCTGGCTCCGCGGCTGCGCCACGTCGTCCGACCCGCGGTTCCTCACCGTGCGGGATCGGTCCGACGGGCGACCGGTCGGCATGGTCGCGTACCTGGCGATCGCGGAGGCGCACCGACGGGTCGAGATCGGACACATCTGGTACGGCCGGCGGGCGCACCGGACCGCCGCGAACACCGAGGCCGCCTACCTCCTCCTGCGGGAGGCGTTCGCGCGCGGCTACCGGAGGGTCGAGTGGAAGTGCGACGCGCTGAACCAGCGGTCGTGCGAGGCGGCGTTGCGCCTCGGGTTCACGTTCGAGGGGATCTTCCGGCGGCACCTGATCGTGAAGCGCCGCAGCCGCGACACCGCCTGGTTCTCGATGCTCGACGAGGAGTGGGAGACCGCGCGTCCGGCGTTCGAGACGTGGCTCGCGTGGCGGGGCGCCGACCGGCCGTCGCTGGCGTCGCTACGCACGGCGTGAACCGGGGGCGGGATCCGAACGTGAAGCCTCGGATCGAGGACCGAGTCGCCCCTCCCCGGTCTCCCGGTCCCGTCACCAGTCCGAGTCGCCGAACAGGAGGACCTGGTCGTGGTCGGTCGGCCCGAGCCACGCGGTCTCCGTGAAGCGGTGATCGGCGGCGGGAACGTCGACGCGGACGACGAAGCGGCCGGGAGCGAAGGGGAGCGGAGCGAGTCCGTTCCCCTGGGCGCCGAGCTCCACGTCCGTCCACCACTCGTCGACGAGGCCGCCGTTCCACGCCTCCATGCGGATCCGGGCCTCGACGGTCTCCGGTCGCGGCGACCCCAGCCGGCGCGCGAGGGCGATCGGCAGCCACGCCCGCCACGTCGGCTCCAACGCCCACTCGACGGCCCGCTCGTGGTCCGCGGCGTCGAGGCGGAGCGCGTGCCCGTTCCAGCGAAGGACCGTCTCGCCGTCGACCTCCCCCTCCACGACCAGCGTCCTCGGAGCGGCGCCGGGCGTCGTCCGGACCGGCAGCCGCGCCCCGTCGGGCGTCGCCGCGATCACCTCCCGGGCGAACGCGTCCATGTCCGCGGGGATCCCGCCGGTCAGGCGGACGATCCGGCGGCCGCGCGGCGTCGGCGCCACGGGGACGGTCGTCGTCCGCCCCGACTCGACCAGGACGCGATGCACCGACGGGGAGGAGTCCTCCGGCGCGGCGACCACGACGTACTCGCCGGGCCAGAGCGCGTCGAACACGGCGCGCCCGGCGAGCCCCGACTCCTCCGCCACGAGTTCGAGCCCGGGGAACCGGACCGGGTCCCCGACGCGGTGGATCGCGACGCCGAGGCGCCGGTCGGCGAGCACGTCGATCGCTCCGACGTGCCGTCGCAGCCCGTCGACGTCGACGGCGAGCCGCACCGGGCCGTCCCCCGACCGCCACCGCGCGCTCTCGACGAGCGATCGGCCGCAGCGGAGTTCGATCACGCCGTCGAAGCCGACCGGGACCTCGAACGCGAACCGACCGTTCGGATCGATCGCCGCCCGTCGCTCCGCGACCCGGAGCTCGCCGGCGTCGTGCCACGCGCTCACGACCGCCGGGATCGCGGCGAGGGACGCGGCCGCTTCGCGATCCGGCGGCGCGCCGTCGAGCGAGACGACCTCTCCGGACAGGAGCGATCGGGACGCGGGCGCCAGCCGGAGCCGCTCCTCGAACCGGATCGGCTCCCCGCCGACGTCGAACGGGATCGAGAGGGGGAGGGTCCCCGGCGCGGTGACCTCGAGGCGGTGCGGCCCGGAGTACCCCGAGGCGACGCGAAACCCCGTGACGACCGAGTTCTTCCTCTCGTCGACGACCGACGTCGCGCCGCCTCCGTCGAGGCGCACGAGGCGGACCGTCGCGTCCGGGCGGTGGAGCGCGAACGGGCCGACGACCTCCCCGCGCGCCACCAGCTTCGGGATGACCGACGGCCTCTCCTCCGCCGGCTCGCGCGGCGCCGGTCCCGCGCACGACGTCGAGAGGGCGAGGCAGGCGACCGCGAGCGGAGCCCGGAGCGGCGCGATCATCGAGGCCCCCGGGAGGGGCGGAGAGCGTCCCCCCGGTTCACTCGAGGTGGAGCTGCAGCGGCCGGGTCGCCGACGCCCCGAACGGAGCGACGGGATCGTCGACCAGCGTCTGGAGGTAGACGTCGGCCGGGGTGGTCAGGGTCGGCGGGAGGTTCGCGGGGAGCGTCCACCCTCCGCTCGCGCCGGTCGGGAGCGCGACGACCTGCGGCAGGACCGGCGCGTTCTGAAGGGAGCAGCCCGGCGTCACCGGGAGGACGCCCTGGGCGAGGCCGATCAGCGTGAACGACGTCCGGTTCGGCGCCGCGCCGGCGAGGGAGACCTGGATCGTCTCCCCGGGCGACGGACAGCCGGCGCCGCCGAGCGTCGGGGCGGTCCCGCCGGTGCCGGGGCAGCCGACGCCGTAGGGGGCGAAGTAGCCGGGGCATCCCCCGGCGCAGGCCCATTGCACCAGGTTCCCGAGCAGCACCGCGTGGTCCGCGTTCCCGAGCTCGAGGTCGTCGAGCATCTCCGCGTCGCCGAACACGAAGATCCGCCCGCCGGACGTGAAGCCGGTCGCCGGCTCGAGCACCGCCATCACCGCGGCGCCCGCGACGTCCTGGCCGAGCAGCAGCGCCTGGCTCCCGAGGGAGAAGGTGCAGTGCCCGTTCAGCTGGAACGTGGTGACGCCGGCGATCAACGGGTGCGACCCGCCGGTCGTCGTGCCGGTGACGATCCCGGTCTGCCCGACGTATCCGGTCACGCCGAACGGCGCGGTGAACGACTCGTAGAACGGGAGCGCGATCTGCAGTCCGGACACGACGAGCGTGCCGCCGCCCGAGAGCCACGTCGACAGCGCGCCCTGTTCGGCGTTCGAGAGCGCCGGCGCCGCGTCGTCGAGGATCGACGTGAAGAAGACGTCGCACTGCGCGAGGTAGCCGGTGGTCAGCGTCGGCGTCCCGGGGAGCACGGTCCCGCCCGCGTTCGCGATCTCGTTCCGGAGCTTCCCCCAGTAGGCGCCGTTGTCGAGTCGGAAGCCGGCCGGCTTGTGGATGCGGGACGCGTCGAAGCTCCCCCAGGCACAGGTCTGCGCCCGGGCGGCGGCGCCGAGGGAGAGCAGGAGGACGAGGACGGAGAGGGCGCGACCGGACATGGAGGTCTCCTTCGACGGGGGCGGGCCGAGGCTCCCGATTCTCCTCCGGGAACCGTCGGCGCGCAAGACGACGGGGCGCGCGACCGCCTCTCGTCGGCGATCGACGCCTCTCAGTCCCACGGTCGCGACAGGCGGAAGGCGGCGTGGATGAGTCCGACGTGCGAGTACGTCTGAGGGAAGTTGCCCGACTGGCTCCCGTCCTCCGGCAGGATGTCCTCGGAGAAGAGACCGAGGCCGTTGTCGAGCGAGAGCAGGCGGTCGAGCAGCTCCCTTCCCTCGTCGACCCGGCCGACCATGCCGAGCGCCTCGGCGAGCCAGAACGAGCAGACGGTGAACGCCGCCTTCGGGATCCCGAAGTCGTCCTCGACGTCGTACCGGCGGAGGAGTCCGCCGTCGATCGAGAGCTGGGCGCGGATCGTCTCCACGTGGCTCCGCGCGCGCGGGTCGTCCCCGTCGAAGAAGCCGAGCTGGAGGGCGAGGAGCATGGAGGCGTCGAGGTTCCTCACCCCGGCGGCCTGGGTCAGCACGCCGCGCTCGGAGTCCCAGCAGCGGTCGAGCAGGATCTCCCTCGCGCGGTCCCTCACCTGGGCGCCGCGTGCGGTGAGGTCCGGATCCCCGAGTTCCTCGGCGACGGTCACCACCGACCTCCCGCCCGCCCAGTGCATGAGGACCGTGAACGCGTGCAGCTTCTGCTCGCTCCGGAGCTCCCAGAGGCCCGCGTCCGGCTGCTCCAGGCGCGCCTCGATCTGCCGGAGGAGGTGATCGATCAGCTCGCGCGCCCCCTCGACGCCCTCGGTGCCGACGAACCGCTTGTCGACCAGGAACCGCTTCACGGCGAGGATCATCTCGCCGTAGACGTCGTTCTGCACGTGCTCGATCGCCTGGTTGCCGATCCGCACCGGCTTCTCGCCGCGGTAGCCGTCGAGGTGGTCGAGGATCCGCTCCTCGAGGTCGGCCTCGCCGTTGATCCCGTACAGCGGCTGGAGGGCGTCCTTCCGGAGCGCGCAGAGGTCGCGGAGGAAGTTCAGGAACCGCTCCATCTCCTGCAGGTGGCCGAGCCGTTCCAGCGCGTTCAGCGTGAAGTACGTGTCGCGGAGCCAACAGAACCGGTAGTCCCAGTTCCGCCCGGAGCCAGGGTGCTCGGGGAGGCTCGTGGTGGTCGCCGCGAGGAACGCCCCCGTGTCCTCGAACTGGTGCAGCTTCAGCGTCAGCGCCGAGCGGATGACCGCCTCCTGGTAGTCGCGCGGGACGCGGGTCCGTTTCACCCAGCGCCGCCAGTACCGCACCGTCTCGCCGAGGAACCGGTCGAGCGTCGCCTCGAGCGGCGACTCGAGCGGCTCGCCCCAGGTGAGCGCGAGGTGCTGCTTCTTCACCAGCGAGAACGGGCGCCCCTCCTGCACGTGCGTCAGCGAGAGGTCGGTCGTGAGTCGGAGCGGCGCGCCGAGGCCGGTGAACTCGATGTGGTTGCTGGCGACCCACGATCCGGCGAGATCGGAAGAGCACAC
>JBICIB010000370.1:0-3298 GCA_043101415.1 Planctomycetota bacterium JB042
GACGCCCCCGCCTCCCTCCTCCTGAACCGCGTCCCGAACCGCGGACACTGGATCGCCTTCCGGCTCGGGAGCGGGTGGGGGGCGGACGCCCTCCACGCGTCGATCCGTCTCGAGCGCGACGGCCGCCTCCTCCGCCGCGACGCGCGCTCGGCGTTCGGCTACCTCTCGGCGAGCGACCCGACCGTCCACTTCGGACTCGGCGACTCCGACGCTCCGGTCGAGGAAGTGACGGTGACGTGGCCGGACGGAGCGGTCGAGAGGTACGGGCCGTTCGAGGTCGACCGCGTCCATGGGATCGAGGAAGGAAGGAATGGAAGGAGAGGAACGAGAGAGCGCTGACGCGGAGGGGCCGCGGGCCGCCGGAAGCCTGGGGCAGGCCGCCGGGGGCGAAGCCCCCGCCTCTCCTTCCTTCCTACTTCTCACGCGAGGACGGCTCGGAAGCGAACGTGGTCGGCTCCCTTCTCCGACAGGAGCGTCACGAGGCCGACTCCGACGTCCTCGAACCAGAGGAGCGTCGCGGGGCGCCGGCCGAAGACGACGGCGCCGTGGACGAAGGGGGTCGGCGCGACGCGGTGGAGGAAGAACTCGGCGCGGCCGGGGGGGAGGCCGACCGCGCGGCGGACGACGTCGAGGACGAGCTGCTCCAACAACGGCTCCTCGGTCGGGAAGCCGCGGCTCACGAAGTCGGGATCGTCGCCGAAGTCGTCCAGGAAGCGGCGCGCCACGCCGTCGAGGTCTTCGTCGTGCAGCAGCGCCTCGCGGAGGGCGTCGAGGCGGTCGAGGTCGAGCATCCGGCGTCTCCGATCGGTCGTCTTCCACGACCGAGGAGACGAGGGGACGTCCGTCCCGGTTACCGGCGCGCGTCGACCTCGTGCTGCAGCGACGTCAGGGTCAGGTCGCCCGGGAACTTCGCCAGGCCGACGCGGACCGCGGTCGCCGCCTCCTCCACGTCGTCGAGGTCGAGGTAGAGGCGGGCGATCGTGGCGTGCACCGCCGCCGTATCGCGCCCGTGCATCGTCTGCTCGAGCAGACCGCTGATCCGCTCCTTCTTCTTGTACACCTCGGCCCGCTTCTCGAGCGCGGCCTCCGCCTCGGCGTCCCGCCCGAGCCTGGCGAGGACCGTCGCCCGGAGGTAGTGCGCCTGGTCGTGAGACGGACGCGCCCGGAGCGTCTCATCGATCTCGACGAGCGCCCGCTCCCAGTCGCGCTCGTCGACGAGGGCGCGGGCGAGCTGGTACCGGGCGGCGACGAACGTCGGGTCGTCCTTCAGCACGCGCTCCAGGTGCTCCTTGGCGAGCGCGACGTCCCCCCGCTCCAGCGCGACCCGGCCGAGCCCGAACCGGGCCCGCCGCTTCCCGGGGGCGGCGTCGAGGACCTTCCGGTACGTCTCGATCGCGCGGTCGAAGTCGCCGAGGCTCTCGTGGACGAAGCCGAGCTCGACCATCTGCGGCCAGAGCTTCGGGTCGCGCGCCACCGCGTCGGAGAGACGCTCGGCCGCCTCCTCGTACCGGCGGAGCTTCGACGCCGCGACCCCGGCGAAGTACTGCGCCTCGACCGGCGGCGGGGTCCGCGCGAGGAGCGGCTCGAGCGTCGCGTACGCCTCGCCCATGTGCCCGCGCTCGAGGTGGCGGGTGGCGGTCCGGAGCGTCGCCTCCTCGGCCGGGCCGAGCGGGAGCGCCTCGGCGGGGGCACGGTCGTCGCGGCAGCCGACGGCGAGGGCCGCGCCCGCGACGAGCGCGGCGATCCGGGGGGAGAGGCGTCGGGTCACGAGTCGCTCCACGGCACGTGGATCGTCCCGGGGGCGTCGACCGGGAATGACGCGGTGCCGCCGCCGGGGAAGGTCACGGCGAGCGTCCCCTCCCCGGTCCAGGCGAGGACCGGGCGCGGGTCGGACGACGCCTGGAACCCGCCGTTCGTCCGGACGCGGCGGCGCTGCTCGCCGGCGGGCGAGGTGTAGACGAGGGTCGTCCCGCAGCCGTCGGGGTTCCCGGGCGGGCCGTCGACGACGACCTGGAGCGCCCTCGCCGGGTCGGCGGTCCCGCGCCAGATCCACGGCCGGCCGTGCAGCGGGACCACCACGAGGTCGGTCACCCGGTCGCCGTCGAGGTCGCCGACCGCGAGCGCGCGGCTGACGTTCGGGGCGTCGCCCGGCCACGGCGTCACCGTGAACCGGCCGCGGCCGTCGTTCAGCCACAGTCGGTCGGGCTGGGCGAACGACGTCTCCGTCCCCGGCGTGTCCGCCTCGGGGTAGACGTGGCCGTTCAGCGCGACGAGGTCGGAGTCGGCGTCGAGGTCGACGTCGACGAACGCCGCCCCCCAGCCGAGGAGCGAGCGGGACGACACGCCGAGCCCGGCCCGGACCGCCTCGTCCTTGAACCAGCCGTCCCCCTCGGCGAGGTAGAGCGAGTTCTCGTCGTTCGAGAAGTTCGTCACGAACAGGTCCTCGTGCCCGTCGTGGTTCGCGTCGCCGACGGCGAGCCCCATCCCCGCCTGCTCCTTCCCGTGGGCGGAGAGCGCGGCGCCCGCGAGGACCCCGTTCTCCTCGACCGTGCCGTCGCCGCGGTTCATGAACATGAAGTTCGGGGTCGAGTCGTTGCTGACGTAGACGTCCGGCCACCCGTCCTCGTCGAAGTCGCCGTCGACCACGCCGAGCCCGTACCCCGGCGTGACCGCCGCGAAGCCGGCCGGATCGGTGGCGTCGACGAACCGGCCGTCGTCGTTCCGGTAGTACCGGTCGGGCGGGACGCCGAGCCCCTGGGGGCCGCACGACACGACGAGCTCGCGCCAGAGGCAGGTCCGGCCGTCCTTCCCGTGGCGCGGCGGGTCGGCCGGGTCGAACACGACGTATTGGACGACGTACAGGTCGAGGTCGCCGTCGAGGTCGAGGTCGACGAACGCCGCCGACGCCGACCATTCGTCCCCGCCCGCGGCGCCCCCCGCGTCCTCGACCGGCTCGAACCGGAGGCCGCCCTCGTTCCGGAGCAGGACGTTCGGACCGTGTCGGGTCAGGTAGACGTCGCGGTCGCCGTCCGAGTCGAAGTCCGCGATCGCGACGCCGTTCGAGAACCCGCCGACGTCGACGCCGCTCTCCGCGGTCACGTCGGCGAACCTCCCGCCGTCGTTCCGGAACAGCCGGTTCGTCCCGCCGTGCTCGGTCTCCGTCGGGTACGGACCGGGGTCGACGTACAGCAGGTCGACGTCCCCGTCCCCGTCCGCGTCGAACACCGCCGCGCCCCCGCCGATCGTGTCGAGGATCATCGCCCCCGACGGGTCGCCGGTCGTGATCGTCGCCTCGGGC
>JBICIB010000371.1:0-4992 GCA_043101415.1 Planctomycetota bacterium JB042
CGAGCCGACGCGCCGCTTCCGCGTCTCGCGCGTGTCGCGTCCGAGGACGCGGCCGATCAAGGCAACGGGGCGTCCCCCACGACGTCGTCGACGCGCACGTTCCGACCCCGGAGGTAGTCGACCGCCTTCTCGATCTCGGCGTCGTCCCCCTCGAGCTCGAGGTAGACGAGGCCGACCTCGTCCGTGATGCTCGCGCCGCGGATGTTCGGGATGACGTTGAAGTTCTTCCCCAGGTTGTACAGGAGCGGCTCCTTGATCATCTCCTTGGGGAACGTGCAGTAGACCTTCCGATTCGACACGGTGGCTCCGTCCTGTCGAGGACCGTTGCGAACGCGCGATTCTACGGTCCCCCCTCCCGACTTCGTCCGCTTTCTCCGCCCCCCGGCGGACCCCTCCCGTTCGCCGGCTCGCGCGAGGCCGGACCCGCGGCGCACCGGGCGAGGACCGGGGTCAACGTGCTCGGCTCCGCTCCGCGGAGGGCGGGAAGTACGGCCGGACGTCGAACCACTCGATCAGGTCGCGCTCGACCGACGACGTCCGGCGATCGACCCGCGGCTTGCCGCCCGGCGGGACCGGACCCGGCGGAACGCCGTCGGACCCGGACCGACGCCGGACGACCTCGTCGAGATCGAGGACGCGGGAGACGAGACGATCGAGTTCCTCGTCCCGCCGGTCCTCGAGCCGCCCCCCCTCCTCCCGGAGCCGCCTCTCGAGTTCCTCGTCGAGCACGCGCGGATCGAGCCGTCCGCGAAGCACCCGCTCGACCCGGCGACCGATCGACGCGTCGACCGGACGCGCGGCGAGGACGTCGAGCGCGCCGGGGAGACGGAGCACGCCCGCCACGAGCGCCGCGTCGTGCCGCGCCTCCTCGTCGGACTCGCGAGCCAGCCAGTCGAGCAGGACCTGCGGCTCGCCGTCCGCGCGCATCGCGGCGAGCGCCCGTCCGGCCGCGGACCGCACCTTCGCCTTCCGGTCGGAGAGGTTCTCCCGGAGCGCCGCCTCGAGGACCTCCCCGCGGCCCGCCGCGGCGGCCCGCGCCAGGGCCGCTCGGCGTTCGGCGTTCCGCTGCGCGCCGAGCGCCGCGGCGACGTCGGCCGCGCCGTCCGGCCGCGCCGCCAGCGCCGCCCACGCGGCGTCCCGGACTCCGTCCGCCCCGTCCCGGGTCGCCCGTCGGAGCGCCTCGAGGGCCGACGGATGATCGATCCTCCCGAACGCGAGCGCGAACGCGGCGCGCGCCTCCTCGTCCGGCTCCCGGCGCGCGTGGACCAGGAGGAGCTCCAGTTCGGCCGCCTCTGCGATCTCCCCGATCGCGAACGCCGCCGCGCGCCGGACCGCCGCGACGTCGTCCCCGATCGCCCCGACGATCGACGGGAGGAGCCGCCGGTCGGCCGTCGCCCCGGCGGCCGTCACGATCGCCACGCGCCGATCCGCGATCGGCTCGCGCGCCGTCCGTTCGACGAGCGGACGCAGTCCTTCCACGTCGCCGACCCGTCCGAGCGCCAGGGTCGCCGCGCGTCCGAGCAGGGTGGCCCGGCGCGCCGAGGCGGCCTCCCGGAGCGAGGGGACCGCCGCCGCCCGTCCTCGCGCCCCGAGGACGAGCATCGCCACCGAACGCTCGTCCTCCTTCAAGGCGCCGCCCTCCGTCGCCCGCTCGAGCTCCCCCAGGGCGGTCTCGGTGCCGATCTCGCCGAGCGCGAACAGGGCCGAGCGCTGCCCGAGCGGGTTGCGCGTCTCCCTCAGCCGCTCGATGACGACCGGGGTCGCCGCGTCGCCGGCGCGCGCGATCCGCCGGATCGCCTCCCAACGGCGTTCCGGGTCCGGATCGGAGAACCCCCTCGCCACCTCGTCGAGGTACTGCTCGTGCGAGGGGCGGAGCCGCCCGGCGCCGATCGGCGCCGTCGGCCGCTCCTGTGCGCGAGCGAGGAGGGACGGGACGAGGAGCAGGAGACATGCGCAGGCGGACGTTCGCACGTCCGCATGATAGCCCCCCTCCCGCGGAGTCCTCCCCTTCGGTCCGACTCCGCTCTCCCCGCCCCGTCCGATTCGATCGCGTCCGTGAGGCCGCCGCGGCCGGACCGCTACTGGTTCACTTCGAGCACGATCGGCGCCGACACGCGCCCCGTCGCCGTGTCGAGCACCTGGATCCCGAGGTCGTACGGCGACGCCGACGACGGGATCTTCCCCGAGATCGCGCCGTTGCCGTTCCCGTCGGCCACCGACGCGAGGGCCGGAGAGTTCAGGAGCCCGACCAGGAACATCGGGTCCTGCGGGTCGAGCGCGAGCGTCCCGTACCCCGCGAGCGCGGGGGTCGTGCCGGCCGGCACCAGGACCCCCGACAGCAGGAGCACGAACGGCTGACCCGGCGTGGCACCGAACACGTCGACCGTCACCGCGTCGTTCGCCTTCGGGTTCGCCGCCGTCGCCGACGGGGCCGGGAACGGCGTGCCGTGGAAGAACGCCACCGCGTCCGCCTCGGCCGCGTTGAAGAACCCCATCCCGCCCTCGGCGAGGTGGACGCTCCCGCCGCCGAGGGTCGAGAAGACGGTGGCGTCGTCCGACGACGGGCTCTGGACGGTGAAGATCATCTGCGTCGCGTCGACGTCGATCCCCTTCACGTCCCCGATCGTGGCGGACGACCCGAGCGCGTTCTGGACCATCGCCTCGAGCTGGGCGCCGGTGAAGGCGACCTCGGCCGTCGTCGCGCCCGGCGGGAGCCGCAGCACGTCGTCGTCGGCGATCACCGTCGCCGACGGTCCGCTCGCCTCGTCCTCCGCCAGGCTGAACCAGAGCGCCCCGTCCGCCGCGATCGCGATCGCGTCGACGTCGACGTTCCCGTCGTTCGCCTGGACCGCGGCCTGGATCTGCGCCTCGGACCAGACCACCTCGAGCCCCCCGTTCGGCCCGCCCGGATCGAAGCGGACCACGTCGCCGTCCTGGATCCCGGCCTGGTCGGAGACGAGGGAGAAGTAGACGCCCGCGATCCACGGCGTCCCGGCGCCGACCGGGACGACCTCGAGCGCGTCGAGGTCCCCCGGCACGTCGTCGAGCCCGTCCTGGTCCCGGTCGCCGAAGTGGAGCGCCAGCGTCCCGCCGTCGACGAGGAGCCGGGCCGGACCCGCGCCGGAGGCGTAGAGCACCTCCTCGTCCTGGACCGTCGTCACGCCGAGGTCGCCGGTCCCGGACAGCGACAGCACGACCTCACCCGCCGGGGCGGCGAACGCCCCGGAGCACCACACGAACGACACGAACGAGAGGCACGCCGGCACCAGCACGCGCGCGCGGCCACACGACTTCATCATGGAGACCTCCGATGTCTGGTGGGCGCGCCGACTGCGCGCCCGACACCGAACGGTCGTCGATTCGTGTCTCGCGGTTACGCGTCCGCCGGAGGATCCGGGAAGAGGAGGACGTCGTCGATCGTCGATGCCCCGCAGAGGAGCATCAGGAGGCGATCGACGCCGAGCGCGATCCCCGCCGCCCGCGGCATCCCCGCCTCGAGCGCGGCGAGGAATCGCTCCGGGAACGGTCCCGGGTCGCGCCCCTCCGCACGCTTCGCCCGCCGATCCCGCTCGATCCGCCGCCGCTGCTCGGCGGCGTCCGTCAGTTCGTCGAACGCGTTCGCCAGCTCGACCCCCTCGACGTACAGCTCGAGCCGGCGCGCGAGGCGCGGGTCGTCGTCGTCGAGGCGGGCGAGCGCGGCCATCGACGCGGGATAGCCGGAGAGGACGGTCGGCCGCCCCCGACCGAGCCGGGGCTCGACCCGATCGAGGAGGAGGCGGAAGAAGAGCACCTCGCCCGCCTCGTCGTCGGCCGTCGCGAACCCCGCCGCCCGGGCCGCGTCGCGGAACCCGGGCTCGTCCCCGTCGAGCAGCGGCGCGAGCGCGACCCCCGCGTGCCGGAGGAACGCCTCCTCGACCGTGAGGCGCTCGAACGGGACCTCGAACGCCGCGCCGCACGCCGGGAGGAGCGACTCGAGGTCCCGGACGATCGCGTCGAGCCCCTCTCCCGCGCGGTACCACTCGAGGAGCGTGAACTCCGGGTGGTGCAGCGGCGATCGCTCGCCGAGCCCCCGCCGGAACGCCTTCCCGAGCTGGACGATCCGGGGATACCCCGCGGCCAGGAGCCGCTTCATTCGGAGCTCGGGCGAGGTGATCAGGGACCGGCGCTCGCCGGCGACGAAGAACGCGTCGAGGGTCGGCTCGGGCCCCGCCTCGTCGACCAGGAGGCCGGTGTCGACCTCGAGGAACCCGGCCGCGTCGAACCACGACCGGATCGCGCGCATCAGGTCGGCGCGCCGGCGCGCGTTCTCGCGGACGCGCGGGGACGCCGCGTGCTCGGCCTCCCCGCCCGTGCCGCCCCCCGCGTCCGCGCCGTCCGTCACCGGTGGCCGCGCCGGGTCAGGGCGAGATCTTCTCGAGGAGGCGCGGGAACGGGATGCACTCGCGCACGTGGTGCGTGCCGCAGATCCACGCCGTCGTCCGCTCGACGCCGAGCCCGAACCCGGCATGCGGCACGGTGCCGTACCGCCGCAGGTCGAGGTACCACTCGAACGCCTCCTTCGGGAGCGCGTGCTTCGCGATCTGGTCCTCGAGGTACGCCAGGTCGGACGCGCGCTCGGAGCCGCCGACGATCTCGCCGTACCCCTCGGGGGCGAGCGTGTCGACGCAGAGCGCCACCCGATCGTCGTCCGGGTCGCGCTTCATGTAGAACGCCTTCACGTTCGCCGGATAGCGATGGACCATGACCGGCCGGTCGAACTGCTCGGAGAGGACGGTCTCGTCCGGCGCCCCGAAGTCGCCGCCCCACTCGAACTCGTGCCCCGCGCTCTTCAGGATGTCGACGGCGTCCCCGTACGAGAGCCGCGGGAACGGCGCCTTCACGTTCTCGAGCTTCGAGATGTCCCGCTCCAGCACCTCGAGCTCGGCGCGGCGGTGCTGCACCACGTCCTGGACGACGTACGAGAGGAACTCCTCGATCAGCTCCATCAGCCCG
>JBICIB010000372.1:0-4770 GCA_043101415.1 Planctomycetota bacterium JB042
GTCGTCGAGCGTCTCCTGGACGCGGCGCGAGAGGCGGCGGTCGCGGCCGGCAGGACGGCGCGCGTGCTGGTCCGGGTCACCCTCCAGGACGATCGCGTCGTCGTGCTCGTGCGCGACCCGCTGCCGAGCCCGCCGTCGGAGGACGACTGGTTCGACCCGGCGTACTCCCCGGCGGGGCGGCGGGGCCTCGGCCTCGCCCTCGCGCTCGCCCGCGCCGTCGCCGAGCGGCGGGACGGCGAGGCCCGGGCGGCGCCGTCGGGGAAGCAGGGGCTGGCGGTCCGGATCTCGTGGCCGGTCGCCGCGGCGACCGGGGAGGCGGCGCCGGCCGACCGCGACGCCGCGCCGGATCCGCGTGCGAAGCGCGCCGCGACGGCCGCGAAGGCCGCCGAGCCGGCCGAGGACCGCGCCGCGATCCGGGCGAGGATCCGCGCCGTGATCCGGGACGCGGTCTGACGTCGAACGGCTCGAAGAGGGGCGGCGGGCGGGTAGACTGCCGCGTTCGTCCCGCACCCGAAGAGCGCCCCGTTGAAGTCCGTCCTCGCGTACGCCAAGAAGCCCGTCGGGGCCGTCATGATGCGTCCGATCCTCGAGCGGCTGCTCCGGGACGATCGGTTCGGCGTGTTCGGGGCGGCCCGGCTGTTCGGTCACGGCGGGGCCGGCTGCGTCTTCCGCGACGTCGGGCTCACGGACGTGCGGGTCGTCTCGAAGATCCGGGCCCGTCTCACTCCGTACGACCTGTACATGTCCGCCGACTTCGGCGTCGCCGCCCCTCGCGCGCGCCACCGGGTCCACGTCTTCCACGGCGTGTCGTTCCGCAACCACGCCGTCCACCCGAACGCGCTGCGGTACGACCTCGCGCTCCTCGCCGGCCCGTACATGCGCCGGCAGTTCCAGCGGATGGGCCTGATCGACGCCGGGAACGTCCATCGCTTCCCCGTGGTCGGGATGCCGAAGCTCGACGACCTCGTGAACGGCCGGTACCGCCGCGAGGAGGTCCTCGCCGGCCTCGAGCTCGACCCGGCGCGGCAGACGATCCTGTACGCGCCGACCTGGTCGTCGAAGGTCTCGTCGCTCGAGGCGTACGGCGAGCGCCTCGTCGCCGCCCTCGTCGCGACCGGGCGGAACGTCCTGGTGAAGCTCCACGACAACTCGCTCGATCCGCGCAAGGCGAGCCGCGACTGGTCGGCCACGCTCGGCGCGCTCGCGGCGGACAACCTGAGGCTCGTGGCGGCGCCGGACATCGTGCCCTTCCTCGCCGCCGCCGACCTGCTGGTGAGCGACGCGTCGTCCGTGGCGAACGAGTTCACCCTCCTCGATCGGCCGATCCTCTTCATGGACGTCGAGGACCTGCCGGGGAAGCTGAAGCCGAAGGCGGACCTCGAGACGTGGGGGCGGAGGGCCGGCTGGGTCGTCCCGGGCCCGGACGAGGTCGGGGACGCGGTCGAGCACGCGCTGGCCCACCCGGACGAGCACCGGGAGGTCCGGCGGGCGCTCGCCGAGGACCTGTTCCACGACCCGGGGAACGCCACCGACCGCGCGATCCGGGCGATCCTCGACCTGCTCGAGCTGCAGTGACGGGCGTGGGCGACGGGAAGACGCCGCTCCGGTTCCTCTACCTCCACCCGCTCGCGCTGCCGGGGGTCGAGGCGAACCTGGTGCAGACGACCGAGACGTGCCGGGCGCTCGCCGAGCGCGGGCACGAGGTGTTCCTGATCGTGACCCGCCTGAAGGAGGCGACCGCGGGGGCGAACCTCGCGCCGTTCGACGTCCGCCCACACGAGAACCTCCACCTCGTCGCCGAGCCGGCGATCCGCCTGAAGAACGCCAGCGGCAGCCGCAGCTGGTTCGTCCGCGCGGCGCTCCTCTGGTACCTGCGCGGGCTGGTGCGCCGCGGGCGGACGGTCCTCTACTTCCGGACGCTGAAGGACTCGCGGCTGGCGCGCTTCCTCCTGACGGCGGGGCGGCTGCTGCGGGTGCCGGTCGTCTTCGAGGCGCACAAGGTCGTCCAGGAGAAGCGCGAGGACCAGGGGTTCCACGCGGGGACGCTCCGGCGGATCCGGCGGCTCGAGGGGCGGGTGCTCGCGCGCGCGGACGGAGTCGTGGCGAGCCACCCGCTCCTCGAGGCGCGGCTGCGGGACGGGCTCCGGCCGCTGGGGCCGCTGGTCGTCGCGCCGAACGGGGTCCGGGCCGCCGACGCGGCGGGCGCCGAGCGGGAGTTCGACGCGGTCTACGCCGGCTCGCTGTTCGAGTGGAAGGGGGTCGACGTCTGTCTCGAGGCGGTCGCCCGGCAGGACGGGGTCCGCCTCGCGGTGGTCGGCGGCAACCCGCCGGAGCGGCTCGAGGCGTTGAAGGAGAAGGCGCGCGCGCTCGGCCTCGGCGACCGGGTGACGTGGTTCGGGCAGCGGCCGCGCGCCGAGGCGCTCGAGATCGTCGGCCGCTCGCGCTGCGCACTGGTGCCGCTCGACCCGGAGTTCGAGGAGGGGGAGCGGTACACCTGTCCGCTGAAGATGCTCGAGGCGATGGTCCGCGGGGTCGTGGTCGTCGCCGCGGACACGCCGGCGATCCGCGCGTTCGTGACGCCGGACGTCTCCGCGCTCCTCTACCCGAAGGGGGACGCGGCGGCGATGGCGGCGCGGATCGAGGAGGCGCTCGCCGATCCGGCGCGGGCCGCGGCGCTCGCGGCGGCGGGGCGGGCGCTCGCCCTCGAGGCGTCGTTCGGGGCGCGCGCCCGCACCCTCGAGACGTTCGTCCGGGGCCTCCTGTAGGCTCGCCGCGCACGATGAGCCAGGAACCGACGCCGCTCCACTGGAGGAACGTCCGCCGGTGGCTCCGGAAGACGCGCCGCGTCGACGACGAGCGGTACGAGGGGGGCGGCCGCCGGCTCTCGCCGGGCCGCCTGCTCCGGTCGGCGTGGCCGCGGCTCGGGCGGCCCCTCTTCGTCGTCGGCGCGCCGCGCTCGGGGACGTCGTTCCTCGGCGACGCGATCGGCGCCCTCCCCGAGTTCTCGTACCACTACGAGCCGCCGATCACGAAGGCGGCGGCGCGGTACGTGTACGAGGGGACGTGGAGCGAGCCGAAGGCGCGCGTCTTCTACCGCTCCGCGTACCGCTGGCTCCTGCGCCGCCACCTCGACGGCGACCTCCGGTTCTGCGAGAAGACGCCGCAGAACTGCTTCGTGATCGATTTCCTCGACCGGACGTTCGAGGGGGCGCAGTTCCTCCACATCGTCCGCGACGGCCGCGACGCCGCGCTCTCGTACCGGGAGAAGCCGTGGCTCGCCGAGCGGGCGCGCGACTCGGGGAAGCGGGAGGCCGGCGGCTACCTCCACGGCCCGTACCCGCGGTTCTGGGTCGAGCCGGAGCGGCGCGCGGAGTTCCAGGCGACGACCGACCTCCACCGGTGCATCTGGGCGTGGCGGCGGCACGTCGAGGCGGCGCTGGCGCAGGGGAGCATCCTCCCCGAGGAACGGTACCTCGAGGTCCGGTACGAGGCGCTCGTCGCCGCGCCGCGCGAGGAGGGGCGGCGGATCCTCGACTTCCTCGGCGTCGAGGAGGAGGCGTCGCGCGCGGCGCTCACCGCGCGGCTCGAGCGGGCGCGGTCCGACTCCGTGGGGCGGTGGCTCCGCGAGCTCGCTCCGGAGGAGGGCGGGCTGGTCCGCCAGGAGGCGGGGTCGCTCCTCGCCCGGCTCGGCTACCTCGGCGGGGAGCGGGACTCGTGAGCGGCGGGTCCGCGCCGCCGTTCTTCCTCGTCGGCTGCCCCCGCTCCGGCACGACCCTCCTCCAGGCCCAGCTCGACGCCCACCCCGAGGTCGCGGTCGCGCCGGAGACGTTCTACGCGCGGCGGTTCCTCGCCAAGCCGAAGCGGTACGACCCGGCGACCGACGAGGGGCGGGAGCGGCTGATCGACGACCTCGCCGCGACGCCCGAGTTCGCCGAGATGGACCTCGACCGCGAGCGGTTCGCGGCGGCCGTCCGCGCCGCGCCGCGCGACCGCGGGGCGCCGTTCCGGATCCTGCTCGAGCAGTTCGGCGCGCGCCGCGGCGTCGCGCGGGTGGGGGAGAAGACGCCGAACCACCTGCTGGCGATGCCGGCGCTCGAGGCGCTGTTCGACGGCGCCCGGTTCGTGCACGTCGTCCGCGACGCCCGGGCGGTCGCCCTGTCGTGGCGGAGCGTGCCCTGGACGAACGGGAGCCTCGCCGCGGACGCCGCGGTCTGGCGGAAGTACCAGGTCGCCGCCCGCACGGCCCCGCCGCGCGACGGGCGCCTGCTGACCGTCCGTTACGAGGAGCTGGTGCGCGCGCCGCGGGAGGTCCTCGAACGGGTCTGCCGGTTCCTCGACCTCCGGTTCGACGAGGCGATGCTCCGCCACCAGGAGGCGGCCGCCGTCGACGTCGAGCGCGAGCCGTGGAAGGCCGGCGTCCGCGAGGCGGTGACCGCGTCGCGGGTCGACGCGTGGCGGGAGGAGCTCTCCCCCGGAGAGATCCGCGAGATCGAGGCCGCGGTCTGGCCCGAGCTGTCGCGCGCCGGGTACGTTCCCGAGCACGGAGCGTTCCGGCTCCTGCCGGGCCTCGCGCGCGCGACCCTGGCCCGGACGGCGAAGCGGTGGCGGCGGGCCCGGAAGGCGCGCGGCGGAGAGCGGCGATGAAGGTCGGCTTCCTGAACCTCGGCGAGCGGCGGCACGGGCTGGTCCGCTACGGTCGGCTCCTGAGGGGGGAGACGGCGACGCGCGACGGCGTGTCGGTGGTCGACGCCGACCTGGAGATCGGAAGAG
>JBICIB010000373.1:0-15377 GCA_043101415.1 Planctomycetota bacterium JB042
GCTCGGCCAGATCCGCCACCCCGGGTCCCCCGCGACCGAGATGTTCGAGCTGCCGTCCGGCGTCGACGCGGTCGTGCTCGAGCGGCCGGAGATCGAGAGGATGATCGCGGAGGACATGCGGAGCGACGAGGTCGGCCCGCTCCGGTACGGCGCCGTGATCCCGACCAGCCTCGGCCTCGACAACGCCGGCACCTGGACCGAGCTCGACGACTACGGCCTGCGGGTCTGGCGCCTGCGGATCGTCTCCCCCGGCGCGTACACCCTCGGCGTCGTGTTCGACCTGTTCCGGCTCCCCGAGGGGGCGAGCGTCCACCTCTATGACGCCGAGCGGACCGAGGTCCTCGGCGCGTACACGCACGAGAACAACGCCGACAGCCTGTCGCTCGGGATCGAGCCGGTGATCGGAGACGACCTGATCGTCGAGCTCGTCACCCCGACCGTCACCGACGTGCCGCCGCTCCTGAACGTCGGCGAGGTGATCCACGACTACCGGAACCTCCGCGACCCGGTCTTCTACGGCGGCCGCGGCGACCAGGGGACGAGCTGCACGATCTACGTCAACTGCCCGGAAGGCGCGAACTTCCAGGACATCAAGCGCTCCGTGGTCCGGACGCTGTCGGGCGGCGCGCTCTGCTCCGGCGCGATCCTGAACAACACGAGCGGCGACGAGACGCCGTACCTGCTGACCGCGAACCACTGCGGCGGCATGACGAACGCGCAGTTCCGGTTCAACTACGAGTACAACGGCTGCGGCACGGGCGGCACGAACGGCGGGACGACCCTCTCCGGGGCGACCTTCCTCGCCAACCGGCCGTCGGGGAACCCGTGCGGCTCGTCCAACAACGACTCCCAGCTCTACCGGCTGAACAACTCGATCCCGGCGAGCTTCAACGCCTTCTTCGCCGGCTGGAACCGGACGACGAACAACTCGGGGGGCGGGCCGGCGGTCACGATCGGGCACGGCAACGGCGCCCAGAAGAACATCGCGATCGACGGGAACGGCGCCTCGAGCTGCGGCAACTGGTGGCAGGCGAACTGGTCGAGCGGCGTGATCGTCGGCGGCAACTCCGGCGGCCCGCTGTTCGACGGCAACAAGCGGGTGATCGGCCCGCTCTGCTGCGGCAGCGCGATCAGCTGCGTGTCGCAGACGATCTACTTCGGCAAGCTCGGCGTCTTCTGGAACAACACGAACATCTCCCAGTACCTCGACCCGATCGGGACGGGCGCCACCGTGATCGACGGGAAGGACCAGGGCGGCACCGTCTGCTCGCCGCTGCCGACGACGTTCGGCACCCCCGAGATCTCGTCGACGCTGCAGCTCACCGACATCGACTACGCCGGCCTTCCGTCGGCGACGACGAACGACTTCGTCGTGACCGGCTCCGGCTTCCTCGGGAACTCGTTCGGCTGGATCCTGTTCAGCGACGGTCTCGGCAACAACGCCCAGCCGTTCGGCACGATCATCGTGAGCGGCCCGAACTTCATGCGCCTCCTCGCCGGGACCACCACCGCGGGCGGCGACATCTCGTTCCCCGTCCCCGTCACCGCGGGCATGGTCGGCACGACGCAGTACTACCAGTGGGCCGTGCGCGATCCGGGATGGGGCGGGAACCTCACCCTCTCCCAGGGCCTCCAGGTGACCTACTGCCCGTAGGCCGTCCGACGGCCGGCGTCGCTCCGACGGACAGGGCTCGGCGACCCGCATCGAGGGCGCCGGGCCCCGCCCCGTCTCGGACCCGACCCGGCCGATACGATCGTCTCCCCATGGCCGCCTCCTCCTACGACGCCGTCGCCGACCTCTACGACGCGATCGTGACGTTCGACGCCGACCTGCCGTTCCTGGTCGAGGCGGCGCGCGCGGCCGGCGGGCCGGTGCTCGAGCTGACGGCGGGGACCGGGCGGGCGTCGCTGCCGCTCGCGCGGGAGGGGGTCGAGCTGGTCTGCGTCGACGGATCGCGGCCGATGCTCGACGTCCTCGAGCGGCGGTTGCGGGACGAGGGGCTCGCGGCGGAGGTCGTCCGTGCCGACGTGCGCGAGCTCGACCTCGGGCGGACGTTCCCGCTCGCGCTGTTCCCGTTCCACGCGCTCCACGAGCTGGTCGAGGCGGACGACCGCGCGCGCGCCCTCGCCGCCGTCCGCCGGCACGTCGCGGCCGGCGGGCGGTTCGTCTGCACCCTGCACAACCCCGCGGTCCGCGCGGCGTCGATCGACGGCGAGGAGCGCGCGCTCGGCGCGGGCGTCGACGCGGCCGGCCGGCGCGTGGAGCTGCGCGGGCGGTTCACGCTCGACCCCGCGACGACGATCGTCACCGGCACGCAGACCTGGTCGGTCGACGGCGTCGAGCGGGCGACGGTCCCGGTCCGGTTCGCGCTCTTCGCGCCCGACGCGTTCGAGGCGGAGGCCCGCGCCGCCGGCTTCGAGGTCGAGGAGCGGTTCGGCGACTACGACCGGGCGCCGTACGACGCGGAGCGGTCGCCGCACGCGATCTTCGTGCTGGGGTGAAGTGCGATCAGCGCCCGACCTTCTCCGCGCGAAGTGCGTTCTTGGTCCAGCTCTCTCCGCTCGTCCCCCGGGGCTCGATGGGTAGGAGGAGCGTCTCCCACATCTTCCGGTCGGGCCACTGGATGAAGACGCGGTCCCCTCGAAGCTCCCATTCTCCCGCGTTGTCCGGAAGCCCGTGACTCTGATTCGTCGAGTTCACTCGGCCGCCCGTGAGGAAGGTCCAGGTCCCGTCGTACTTCCCGATCGTCACCTTCCACGCTCCGAGCAGGGTCTTCTCGATGTCGGCCCGGTGCTTCGCCGCCTCGATCCGGTCGTTCTGCGCCTCCCATTCCTCGATCCACTCCTGGATGGCGCGCGCTCCGGCCTCGTCGCCCTTCCGGGTCGCATCGGCCTGTTCGATTCCCAGCCGTCGCACGGCCTGCCGCCGCTCCCAGGCGAGATCCTTCGCGAGCTTCGACTGGACCTTCGCCTCGACCTGTCGGAGCTGTTCCATCGCAAGCGCGGCATTCCGCGGGAGCCCGTCGATCGTCTGTTCGAGGGCGTCCCTCTGCTCGCCGATCCGATCGACGTCCGCTTGCCTTCCTCGCTTCCGCGCGGTGTCGACCGCCCGGTCGAGGAGCTCGAGGCAGCGCTGCCGGTCGTCGCGCAGCGAAGCCACCCCATCCCGTTCGAGACGCTGGACGACCTCCTCGTACTCGCGGACGACGCGCGCGGCGGCGACGGGGAGAGCCTCCGCCTCGCCGGGAAGTCGAGACGGGGGCTGACCGCCGAGTCGAGCACCCAGGTGCCGGGGGATGTGAACGCCCGGCTTAGGTGAGGGCTCGGCGGGTTCCTGAACCGGTCGGGCCGCCGTGGCGGTGGCCGACGCGAGGAGCACGATCACGATGGACGAAGCGGGACGACAGAGGATAAGAGACATGGGAGTTCTCCCGAGAGGGGCTCGTGATGGAGCCCGAGCGCGTCGATCCTAGCTCCTCCGCGCCAGACGCCGTCGGCCGGAGGGACACCCGAGGGACCACGCTCAGACGAGTGGACGGTCTCGAGGTCCCGCACGCCGGTCTCCCTCCGAGACCTCATCCTCGCGTGAGCACGAGCGAGAGCTGGTCGAAGAACGCGTCGTTGCTCTTCTGCTTCGAGCGCTTCGGGCGCCGCCGGATCGCCTTGAGCGTCACCCGGATGGTTCGGGTCAGCACCGGGACCCTCCCGGTCACGCTCCGCGTGTCCCAGCGAGTCAGGTGTTCGGGAGACGTCTCGTTCTCTCCGAGCCAGACGCCGTCGCCGTCCCGGTACTCGAGGATCATCTGCGCCTGGTCCCCGGGCCTCTGGTCGAAGCACCGGAGGCTCCCTTCCAGGAGGGCGAGGACGCCGCCCCGGTCGATCTCCTCCGCCGCGTCGGAGACGTCGACCCACTGGTGGAGCTCCGCCACCGCCTCGCGGCACTTGGGGTGGAAGAAGTGGTCCCCGTCCTGCGGGTCGACCTCCGGCGTCCAGCCGCCGCTCCCGATCTCCCAGCCCGGAATGCCCGACCCCTGGGGAGGCTCCTCGCAGTCCCCGTTCACGAGCCGATCCCGTCCGAACGGGGACGGGGTCGGGGTCGGGTCGGGCCGCGCAGTCGCCCTCGGCCGCTCCCACGGCTCGGGTACCGGGAAGTCGAGGTCACGCACGTCGAGGACCGCCTGCGCGATCTCCGGGCTCTCCGCCAGGCAGCTCGCGGCAATCTCGTCGCACGCCGCCCGCGCCCTGGCGGTCGCGGTCGCGCGCTGCTTCTCGTGCCGGAGGGCGACGGCCAACGACCACGACGGGTGGGCGCACGACGGTGCCGCTTCGACGAACTCGGCCCGCTCCGCCTCCAGGGCGCGGAGCCGTGTGTAGCGCGCGTCGGGGGAGAGCGAGCGCTCTTCCTCGATCTCCGTGCGCCGCTCGTCGTACTTGCGGAGGACCTGGGCGCGCGACCGTTCGAACGCGGACCGGAGACCGCTCCGGAGACCCATGAGGTCGTCCGCGGCGCCGCGGAGCGTGCTCGCGAACGGCGCGAACTCGTCGGAGAGCTGGAGAGGGGGTGTATCGGACCGGAGGAACGCTCGAACCCGCCCGCAGAATCCAGTGTCGAAGCCTCGGCGGGAGGGTGCGTCCGCGGGGATCGAGGGGCGGGGCGTCTCGTCGAGCGCCCGGTCCCGGAGTCCCATGATCGCCTCGACCACGTCCAGGTCTCCCTTCATGTGGACCTCGAGTATGCGGTCGAATCGCCGCCACGCCTCCGTCCGGGCCTCCGCGATCCGCTGGCGGTGCCTCGCTAGCGCGGGTGCGGCGACCGCCGCGTCCGGCGCCGTGCCGCCGGCGGTGAATCGGGCGGACTGCTCGCGCAGCTGCCGAACGACCGCCACCCGATCGTCGACGGACAGCTCGTCCGCCTCGAGCACGCGCCGTTCCTGCTCGACGATGTCGTCCAGCAGTCGTCCGGCGCTTCGGGCGACCGCGGAGGCGTAGGCACTCGACACGCTCCGAAGCTCGGCGGCCGAGCGCGCGGGGATCGTCGGCGCGACCTCCTCGGAGTCCGGGTAGGCACGGGAGGTGAACATCGATCCGGCCGCGATCACGGACGCCATCCAGACACTGCGCATGGGGACTCTCTCCTCTCGACGAGACCGCTCGAACCGGACGGGAGTCCGACGAACGGCCTGGGCGTCACGGACCTTCCTCGACGACGACATGGAATCCTTCCCTTCGGGGACGGGCGACGCGGCTCCAGCGTCGACCTACGGCAGATCGAACAGCAGTTCCTCGCCGGCGAACACGGTGGTCTCGACCACGTCTCCGTCGCCGCGCTGGAGGAGGACGCGCCCGGCGGGGACACGGGCGAAGGAGTACTCCTCGGTTCCGTCCGGGCCGGCGTGGTCGACGAGCGAGACCCAGGCGCCGCCGTCGCCGCGCCAGAGGAGGTGGACGTCCTCGCCGTCGCGGCCGGGGACGCGCCCGCGGAGACCGCCGGTCTCGAGGGCGAAGTCGAGTTCGATCTCCCTCTCGCCGACGACGATCGGAGCGCGCAGCTCGAAGTCGCCGGCGTGGACCTCGAGGAGGAACCGTCCTTCGTCGGCGGTCGGAATCGAGTACCGCCCCTCGGGATCGACCGAGGAGTTCGCGAACCATGAAGAGAACACATCGTCCAGCGCGGCCATCTGGGCCGGTTAGAACTCCGCGAGATCGTGAAGCGTCTCCGGAGGCACGGCCGACAGGAAGACGCCGGCATCCCCCGGGGGCTCCCCGTTGACGGAGAGACGACCGTGGACGGCGACGGGCGAATCGAGCGAGAGCTTGAGGCCCACGTGAGTCACCGCGCCCTCGCGCACCGTGCAGTCGAAGTAGACCGGGAAGTACGCCTGATCCGGACAGCACCGCTTGAAGACGCTCAATCGGACCGAACCCGGCGTGAGACGCTCGAGACGGAACCTCCCCTCGTCGTTGGCGTCGACTCCTTCGGGGTTCGCCGTGAACGCCGAACTCCCGTTCGACATCTCGAACACGGAAAAACCCGCCGGCCCGATTCCCGCGGGGGCCGTGATCGTCCCCTCGATCGCTCCGCCGGGCGTGACGTGGAGAACGACGTCCTCGTTCTCGCGGGTCGAATCGAGCCTCAGGGGGCCGAGGGTCGAGTGAGCGAACTCCGGATGTTCGGCGCGCACGAAGTAGGCTCCTCGCTCCGGGACGTCGAGTCGGAAGCGGCCGTCGCCATCGGTCGTCGCTTCGACCGCGGTTCCGTCGTCGTGAGACTCGGGCAACCAGTCCGGACCCGATTCGATGGACCGGAAGAGGCGCAGCGTGGCGTCCGCCAGCGGTGCTCCGCCGGCCAGAACCGTGCCGCCGAGCGTCGACGTCGGCTCGAGCTCCAGCACGATCGGGTCGGGGAGTGGGGCGTCGAACGGCCCGAAGAGCGTTCCGACGAATCCACGGCACGTCACGTGGACGTAGAAGGGGCTTTCCGGTCGGACGAAGGCGCGGAGTCCGGGACCGGCGACTCCGGCGAGCACGCCGTCGTCGAGCTCGTGGCCTCCCGACTCCGAGACCGAGTGGATGAGGCACTTCGCTCGCTCGGCGGGAGTGCCGTCCCGCCTCGACCTGACCTCGAGATGGGAGAGCGGGGCGTCGCGGACCCGGAGCACGACAGTCTTCGGCGAGGGGCGGAGGTCGGCCGCGTGCCCGACGCGTCCGAATGGGTCGCGCACCGAGAGCGAGATGCTCTCGTCTCCCCGGACCGGGAACGCGACCACCCCCTCGTCGTTCGTGGACAGGATTCGCGTGAGCTCGTCCTCCCCGCGTCGGATCGCGACGTTGACACTTCTCCGCGCACCGAGCGGCGCACCGTCGATCCCGAGGACGCGAGCCCGGAAGCGACGCGCCTCCGCGGGGACCGCGGCCTGCAGGGAGACGAACTGGTTCGTGTCCCCGACGGTCAGGCCGAGTTCGTCGGTCCAGGTGACGAACTCGCCGTCGGCGACGGCGCGGACGACGCTCCAATCGGCCGGGCAGTCGTCCAGGAGGAAGTCCCCGTTCGCGTCGGTCCGGGTGTCGCTGAGCGGGCGCCAGAGTTCGGAGACCTCGAGCGCGCGGTCCTGTGTCTGCGAGACCACGATCCAGGCGTCCGCGATCGGGGTGCCGTCGAGGTCCTCGAGGTGGCCCCGAACGATCGCCGCCGGCTCGAGGAGAACGTCCCCCATGTCGACGCGGGCCGATCCGGGCCAGGAGACCCGGGCGAAGTTGCGGGCCCGACCGCTTCGGTCGGTCCTCAGCGTGATCTCCGGATCCTCCCCGGCCCGCGGGATGCGGAACACCCCGTCGGGTCCGGTGACGACCGCGTCCAGGTCCGGCCACTGCGGGACCGACACGCGGACGCCCGCGAGGGGTCGAGCCGCGCCGTCGACGCACCGTCCCCTCAGGACGCCGGCGGTCTCCCCGACCTCTCGGGGCGTCGGCTCGGCGAGCCGTTCGGGAAACGCGAGCCCGTTCGCGGGGGCCTCGACCGATGCGGCGTCGGCGACCGTCGGAGGATCGGACGGAGCCGCGGCGACGCGCGAAGGCTCGGCGGAGTCCCACTCGATCGTCGCCAGCGTCGCGACCATCACCAGCGCGGCGGCCGCGACGAGCTTCGCCCCGAGGAACCCGCCGCCGGTCAGCAGCGTCACCACCGTCCCGGGAGACCGCTCCGCCAGCGCGACGAGCGCGGCGCCGTACGCCCGCTCGTCCCCCTCCGCCTCTCGCGCCAGCTTCCGGCGTAGCTTCTCGAGCGCGCGACGGAGATGGGTCTTCACCGTGTCGACGGGGAGCGCGAGCCGGCGCGCGATCTCCCGCGGCGAGAGGTCCTCGTAGTACCGGAGCAGCACCGGGGTCCGGTACGGCTCGGGGAGCGCGAGCACCGCGTCGACGACCGCGCGCCGCACCTGCTCCTCGTGGAGGACCCGCTCCGGCGAGGGGCCGGCGGAGCCCTCGGCCGCGGGGGCGGAGGCGGCTTCCCGCCGGCGCCGGCGCCACTCGGCCTTCCGCGCGGTCGAGGCCCGGTTCCGGACGACGCGGGCGAGCCAAGCGCGCGGGATCCCTCGGTCCTCGGGCGGACGCACGATCGTGGCGAGCCAGACGTCCTGGGTGACGTCGTCGGCGGCGTGGGCGTCGGAGACGAGCTGGTGCGCAAGCCCGCTCACGAAGCCCTGGTGATCGAGGAGGACGGCGAGTGTGTTCGACATGCCCTGGAATCCACGCAGATCGCTCCGGGGGTTCATGAAACTACGCGTTTTCCTCCCACGTGAGCGAGTCCGGCCGCGCGCGGCGGCCCTCGAGTGCGAAACGGACCGGCGCGCGGGGGCATCCGAGCCGTCCCTGCCGCCGCCCGGCGTCCGGTACGCTGGACGCCCAAGACCGGAGGCCCCCGTGCGCTCGTCCCTCCCGTTCCTCGTCCTCGCCTCGCTCGTCGCGTGCGGCGTCTCGCCGGCGTCCGGGTCCCCGAACCAGGAGGAGGAGGGGGCGCCGGCGCCGGCCGTCCGGCGGATGGTGGCGTTCGACCACGCGCCGTTCGACGCGATCCTCCGGGCCGTGGTGCGGGACGAGCGGGTCGACTACGCGGCCGTCCGGAAGAACCACCTCCCGGCGCTGGACGCGTACCTCGACCGGATCGCGCCGTTCGACCGGGCGCTCCTGCCGCCGCGGGACCGGCTGGCGTTCGACCTGAACCTCTACAACGCGACGATGATCCGCGCCGTCGTCGAGCGGCTCGAGGCGGACCCCGACTGGACGCCGGCGCACGACGACTTCGCCGTCTTCCGCGAGCCGCTCGTCCGCGTCGGCGGCCGGACGATCACGTTGAACGCGCTCGAGAACGACGTGATCCGGCCGGAGTCCGACGAGCCGCGCGTCCACGTCGCGCTCGTCTGCGCCGCGGTGTCGTGTCCGCCGCTCCTCCCGCGCGCGTACGTCCCCGGCGACCTCGAGGAGACGCTCGACGCGAACATGCGCCGCTTCCTGACCGACGGGAAGCGGAACCGGATCGATCGCGACGCGGAGCGGCTCGCGCTGTCGCGGATCTTCGAGTGGTACGCCGACGACTTCGGCGGGCGCGCGCGCCTCGCGGAGTTCGTCGACCGGTACGTCGAGGGAGACGTCGGCGACTTCGAGGTGACGTTCCTCGAGTACGACTGGAGCCTGAACGCCCTGCGGACGGCGTCCGGACGGGAGGAGGAGTAGGCGACCCGTGTCGAAGGGACGGCTGGTCGCGACGCTCGGCATCGGCGGGGGGCTCCTCGCGGCGACGGTCGTCCTGCTGACCGGAGGGGGCGCCGAGCCCGCGCGCCTCGCCGAGCGCTCGGTCGCCGACGGCGCGGGGTCCCCGGAGGCGCCGGCGATCGCGGCCGCGCCGACCGCTCCGCCGCCGGCGAGCGGGCCGGGCCGGGAGGCGACGCCGACGCGCGCGCCCGAGGTCGTCGCCGACGAGACCGCTTCGCCTTCGCTCCGGACCGCGGTGCGGGGGATCGTCGTCGACCGCCGGGGGAAGCCGGTGCGGGACGCCGAGGTCCGACTCGGGCGCCCGCTCTGGACGCGCAGCGGGGCGGAGTTCTTCGGGCTCGCGCTGCGGCCGGGGGAGGAGCGGATCTGGATCGACTGGCGCGCGACGACCGACGCCGCGGGCCGGTTCGAGTTCGCGAACCCGACGCCGGGGACCGGGCACCTCGTCCGCGCCACGCTGCCGGACGGTCGGGTGGGGGAGTCGGAGCGCTTTCACGTCCCGCCGCTCGGCGCGGTCGACGTCGGCCGGGTGACCGTCGCCCCGGGCGGAACGCTGCGCGGCGTCGTCGTCGAGGCGGACGGCACGCCGGTCCCGGGCGTCCTCGTCTTCGGCCGCGGCTTCCCTTCCCGCACCGACGGGTACGGCCGGTTCGACCTCGGCCTCCTGCCGCGCGGGCCGGTCGAGCCCGAGCTGGCACGCTCGGACTGGCGACTGGTGAGAGAGTGCCGCTTCGAGGTCCCGCCGAACCGGTCGATCGAGCGGCGGCTCGTCGCGCGGCGGCAGCTCGTCGTCGCCGGCGCCGTGGTCGACCCGCGCGGAGCGGGGGTGAAGGGCCGGAGGGTCGACGTCGCGCGCGAGGAAGGGGAGGCGAGGGTCCGGCGCGCCACGACGGACGCCGACGGCGCGTTCCGCGTCCCGGTCCCGGTCCCGGAGGAGGGGCGCTACCGCGTGACCGTCTGGGACGACGAGGTGCGGGCGCCGCTGCTCGAGACGATCGAGGTCGTGCCGGCCGCGTCACCGGCGCGCATCGTCGTCGCGGACGTCGTGCGGCTGCGCGTCACCGGTCGCGCGCGCGAGGGCGGTCCGCCGCTCCTCCTGACCGGCGTGACGTTCGAGCGGGAGGACGGTCGATTCCCCGGGCCGTGGCTCTCGCCGGACCATCCGGCCTGCGCCCGCGGTCCGAGGGGGTCGCTGGTCGTGCGGCCGCCGCCGCGCCCGGCGCCGCGGCTCCGGGCGACCGCGGACGGGTACTGGGTCGGCAAGGCGGCGCTCCCCGCGTCCGGGGACGAGCTGGCGGGGGCGGAGGTCGAGGTGGTGTTCGGGGACGGGGCGACGATGCACGTCCTCGTCCGGACCGCCGACGATCGTCCGGTGGCGGACGCGGGGGTCCGGCTCGACGCGCCCGGCGGCCGCGCGGAGCAGCAGACGGATCGGTCGGGGAGCGCCCGTTTTCGAGGGCTCGTCGACGGTCGCTACGACGTGACGGTGACCCTGGCGCGGGGGTTGAGCGAGCGGGTCGTCGGCGTCCCGGTGGAGGGCGGTCGTGTCGAGCCCGTCGTCGTCCGCCTGGCGCCCGCGGGGAACCTCCACGGGGTCGCTCGCGACCCGGACGGCGAGCCGGCGGTCGGCGTCGACGTGCTGCTCCGCACGGCGTCGGGGTGGCTGCGGACGCGGACGAGGGCGGACGGGACGTACCGCGTCGCCGATGCTCCCGCCGGGCCGGCCGACCTGTTCGTCGAGCTCGACGAGGCGGCGCGCCACCCGTTCTTCCGGTTCGCCGCCGTCGATCACGCCGGGCCTCACCGTCCGATCGCGACGGTCGAGCTGCGAGCGGACGCCTCCGTCGAACTCGATGTCCTCGTGCCGTGGCGCCGCCCCGGCGCGCTGGTCGTGCGGTGCGTCGACGCCGGCGAGAGGCCGGTCCGCGGGAAGCTCGCGCTCGTGCCGTGGGCGCTCCCGGGAGGCGACGTCGCGGCGGGCCGAACGGACGGCGGGACGGAGACGTTCGACGTCGGCCCGGCCGGCCGGGCGGGGTTCCCCCGTCTGGCGCCGCTGCGGTACTCGCTCCTCTTCCTCGGACCGCTCGGAGTGCGCCATCGCGTCGGCGACGTCGAGGTCGTGTCGGGGGGGCGGACCGAAGTGTCCGTCCGGGTCGGCGCGACGCGGCCGGTCGAGGGAATCGTGGTCGACGAGGCGACCGGGGCCCCGCGCGGCAAGGTCTCGCTGCGCCTGTTCCACGCCGACGGTCTCGAGGCGACGGCGACCGTCGCCAGCGGCGGGGACGGACGGTTCCGGTTCCCCGCGGCGCCGGACGGGAGACTGTCGCTCTGCCGCAAGGTCGGCGCGGAGTGGGAGCCGCTGGCGGAGGTCGTCGTCGGTCCCGCCGCCGCGCCGGTCCGGGTGTCCGTCCCGTGAGCGACGTCGTCCACTGCCCGGAGTGCGGCCAGGAGTACGACGCCGCCGCCGCGCGCCCGCGCTGCGTGGAGTGCGGACATCGGCTCGCGCCGGGGCCCGCCCTCGCGCCCGAGGCGCCGCCCCCCGATCCGCTCGACGCGACCGGGGACGTGGTCGAGCTGGCGTCGTCGCGGACGCAGGCCGACGTGCGGGTCCGGGAGGGGATCGTCCGCGAGGCGGGCGTCCCGACCCGCGTCGCCACCGCGGGGGCGGACGACCTCGGCGCGTACGGCGGCACGCCCGACCCGATCCACGTGCTGTTCGTGCCGCGGGACCGGGAGGAGGAGGCGCGCCGGGCGCTCGCCGAGGCCCGCGCCGAGCCGCTCGACGAGGAGGCGGTCGGCGCGGAGGGCGCGCCGGACGCGGCCGCCGCGCGGTCCGCGGAACCCCGCGCGCGCCTCGACCTCCGCGCCCCGGCGGGGGCGATCGCCGTCTCGATCCTGTTCGTCGGCGCCGTCTCGTTCTTCCTCGGGCCCGAACCGCCGCGGCCGGACGAGACGGCGATCGGGATCGTCGCCCGCGAGGGGGACGGGTCGCCGGCCCGGATCGGCGGGCTCGCGCTCGCGGCGCTGATCGGCGGGGTCACCGGCGTCCGCGTCGCGCGGAGCCGCCGGGCGACGTTCGCGGTGGTCCTCCTGCTGCTCGCGACGCCGGTCGCGACCTGGCTGCTGATCTTCTCCTGGATCCTCGGCTGAGGCCGCCGTCGATCGCCCCGGCGGCGGGGGCCAAGCCGTCCGGGACGTGCTAAGCTTCTCCGTTTCGGGGACGCACGCGCACTCCCGACCCCGTCGCCCCGTCCACGCTGGAGTTCCCCTCGCCGATGCGCCCGCTCCTCCTCGTCGTCTCCCTCCTCGTCCTCGGCGGCGCGGCGCTCCTGCTGTCGCGCTGCTCGAAGGGCCCGGACGCCCCACCCGCGCCGAAGATCCGGAACGTCGTGCTGATCTCGATCGACACGCTCCGCCCCGACCGGCTCGGACTGCACGGATACGACCGCGCCGTCTCGCCCCACCTCGACGCCTTCGGCGAGGCCGGCGTCGTGTTCGAGGAGTGCGTGGCGCAGGCGCCGTGGACCGCGCCGTCGCACGCGTCGATGCTGACCTCGCTCTACCCGTCGGCGCTGAACATCGGGAAGTTCTCCGACCCCGGCAAGGTGAGCCCGGCGGCGCGGATGCTGGCGGAGGTGTTCCAGGAGGCGGGGTATCAGACGTGCGCGGTCACCGGCGGCGGCTTCGTGTCGCGCGAGCTCGGGTTCGACCAGGGGTTCGAGGAGTTCCGGACGTTCCAGAAGATGCATCTGAACGTCGACCACGCCCTGAAGTGGCTCGACCGGCGCGACCCGCAGAAGCCGTTCTTCCTCTTCCTCCACACGTACGAGGTGCACCACTACGCGCCGCCGGAGGAGTTCGCGGCGGAGTTCGTCCGGCCGTACGACGGGCCGATCGCCGACGGGCGGAACGTGGCGAAGTTCGTGCAGAACTACCAGAACCGCGATCAGATCGCCGCGCTCACCGAGGCGGACTGGCGGTACGTGTCGGACCTGTACGACGCGTGCCTCGCGTCGACCGACGCGGCGATGGGGACGTTCTTCGCGGCGCTGAAGGAGCGCGGGGCGTACGACGAGACGCTCTTCGTGCTGACGTCCGACCACGGCGAGGAGTTCGGCGAGCGCGGCTACAGCGGCCACGGTTACACGCTGTACGACGAGAACGTCCTCGTCCCGCTCGTCTTCCACCACGGCTCGCTCGCGCCGCAGCGGATCGATCAGCAGGCGCGCGTGCTCGACGTCGCGCCGACGATCGCCGCCCTGGCCGGACTCGAGGCGCCGGTCGAGTACGAGGGGATCAGCCTGCTCGAGGTGATCGGCGGCGCGACCGCGAACCTCGTCGGGTACAGCGAGAACGCGCACTCGCCGGTGAAGTCGGTCCGGACGAAGAGCCGGAAGTACATCGTCTCCACGAAGGAGCCGAACCGCGAGCTGTACGACCTCGACGCCGACCCCGAGGAGAGGACGAACCTCGCCGGCGAGGAGATCGCGCCGGAGGAGCGGCGGATGCGCGACGGGATGGTGTCGTGGATCGAGAAGAACCTCCGCGTCCGGTCCAGCCGGGCGGCGCAGTCGACCGAGATGTCGCCGGAGATGCTCGCCGAGCTCGAGGCGCTCGGCTACATCGGCGGGTCGGGCGGGACGCCCGCCGTCGACGGCGCCGACTGGCTGAAGCTCCTGAAGTCGGAGTGACGGCGCCCGCCCGCCGGCCGCCCCGCCCCGGATGCCGCTCGCCCGCGCCGCCGCCCTGACCGCCGTCTGGTCGCTCGCCCTCGCGGCGCTCGTCCACGCGTACACGGTCGACGTCCTCCACCTCTCGCAGGACGGGCGGGCGCGCTGGGCGCTGCCGATCTGCGCCGCGGCGTTCCTGGCCGGGCACCTCCTCGCGCGCGCGGCCGGCCGCCGCTCGGGCGCGCCGCCGCTCGGCCCGCTCCGCCACGGGACGCTCCTGGTCCTGTTCGCCGCGTGCGTGCAGGGGATGGCGCACGTCGCGCCGGAGACGACGGCCGAGGTCCTGATGCGCGAGGCGCCGCCGTCGCTGGCGTTCGTCCATCCCGCGATCGCGCTCCTGGCGCCGATCGTCCTGCGGTTCGGGGCGCGTCGGATCGACGCGGCGGACCACGTCCTGCTGGTCGCGCTGTTCGCCACGGTGATGAGCGGGGCGCTCTTCTTCCTCGACGGCGCGACGGCGCTCGGGCTGGCGGTCGCGGCGGCGCTCGCCGCGCTCGGGGCCGGGGCGGGGACGCCTCGTCGATCTCCGCTGATCGGAGCGGTCGTCGCGGTCGTCCTGCTGCTCGTCGCGGGGACGGCGGTCGGGCCGGACGAGGCGTTCGCGCGCCCGGCGCTCCGGTACGTGCTGTCGGCGGCGTTGCTGCTGCTGACGATCGCGTCCCGGCCGCGCGACGCGGCGGCGTGGAGGGCCGTCCTCGCGGCGCCGGTCCTCGCCGCGGTCGCGGTGGCGGTCTCCGAGGTCGCGGTGACCGTCGACCTCGGCCTCCGGTTCTCGTTCGCGGCGGCGTTCGACACCCGCCTGATCCTGTTCCGACAGCACCCGAACTTCCTCGCGCCGCTCTTCGCGTTCTCCGCGCTGCTGGCGTTCGGCTTCGGCCGGACCTGCGAGCGCGGCGCGGGGCGGGCGGGCGGGTTCGCGGCGGCGGCGCTGCTGGCGTACGCGACCTGGCGGACCGACTCGAACACCGGGCGGGCGGCGCTCCTCGTCGGCGCGGCGACGCTCGTCGCGTTCCCTCTCCTCCGCGCCCTGGTCGTCCGGTTCGGCGGACGGAAGGTGGCGCTCGCGGCGGCGGCGGCGGCGGTCGCGGTCGCGGCGGCGGGCGGGGGGCTCCTCCTCCGGGAGGAGACGGCGGCGCGCGCGGTCTCCGTGATCGAACGGGGGCAGAAGTCGCTCGACTACCGCGTCGACGCCTGGCGGAACGCGGTCGCGGTGATCGGCGAGCACCCGCTGCTCGGCATCGGCCCGCGGACGTTCCTCCTCCGCTCGGAGTTCCCGCCGCAGAGCCGGTTCGCGAACGAGAACGAGATCCCGCACCCGCACAACGCCTACCTCTACGTCGCGCAGGCCGGCGGGCTCCTCGCCGGCGTGGCGTTCCTGGT
>JBICIB010000374.1:0-3850 GCA_043101415.1 Planctomycetota bacterium JB042
ACAGGAACCGCCCGCCCGCCGCCGGCAGGGCGAGCTTCGGCGCGACGAGAGCGGCGACCGCTCCGCCCGCGAGACCGGCCACGAGTCCGCCCCACGGGACGGCGGCGAACGTCGCGTTCAGCCCGAGATCCCCGAATCGGAACCACGCAGTCCAGAGGTCGGGGACGGCGACTCCCCCGAGCAGCGCGACCGCCACGACGACGCCGAGCAGCGCCGCGCGCGCGGTCCGGCGCGGCTCGACGCCGGACGGGGCGTTCGCCGCGAACGACTGGGCGAGGTCGGCGCCGACCGCGACCGCGACCGCCGCGACGATCGTCGGCGCGACGCCACCCGCGGCGCCGAGCGCGGTCCCGCCGAGGTCGACCGCGGCGGCCGCCGCGAGCGCGACCGCCGGCATCAGGAGCATCCCGACCCGTCCCGCGACGCGCGCGGCGAGCGGGACCAGCAGCGCGGCGACGCCCCCCACGAGCAAGACCGCCTCGACCGGACCGAGGGCGGCCGGGAAGACGAGGAGCAGGACGGAGGCGACGACCATCGCGCCGCGCGACCCGACGCCGAGGTCGCGATCCGCGGGCGGCGTCATGTCCTCGATGCGCGTCCCCTCGCCGCCGATCTCGAACCGGACCCGGTAGGGCGCCGCGTCCGCGCGGGACGCCCTCCAGGCGGGGAGCGATCGCGCGACGGCGACGAGTCCGGCGCCGAAGAGCGCGCCGATCGCGACGATCGGGACGAGCCGGTCCTCCGGCGAGCCTCGGAGCCAGGCCGCGATCGTCGCCCCCGCGAAGACCGCGGCGGCCGGGCGGAGACCGATCAGGAAGCCGGCCGCGAGCCCGGAGGGGCCGCCGGCCCCGCCGCGACCGACCACGCCCGCGACGGCGGCGACGGCCGACAGGGCGGCTCCCGCCGCGGCGCCGAGGAGGAGCGGCCCGCGCGGGCCGGCCGCGAGCGCCCCGCATGCTTCCCCCTCGGCGAACGGGAGCCGCGCGCGTCCGACCCAGAGGCGCCGCCACGGCACGACCGCCACGACGCCGAGCAGACCGCCCGCGAGCGCCGCGAGGGCCCCGGTCGCCGCGCTCGGCCGGGGGCCGGTCCACGCCGAGGCGACGACCCACGCGAGCGCCACGGCGGCCGCCGCGCTCGCCGCCGTCCGGACGAGGTGGCCGGAAGCCCCCCGCGCCACCGAGGCGCAGAGCGCGGCCGCCGGGAGCGTCAACACGATCGGGACGCCGACCGTCCCCGCCGCGAGCGTGAGCGCCACGAGCAAGGCGCCGACGCCTGCGCCGCGCCCCACCCACGGCCCGTCGCCTTCTCCTCCGCGCTCGCCGTCCATCCGCCCCAGGATGCCGCCCGACCCCCGCCCCGTCCATGGACGTCCTCCTCCCGTTCCGTCATGCTCGAGGAGCCGCCCCGTCCCCGGAGCCACGCCATGGTCCCCGCCTCCCTCTCCGTCCTCTCCTTCCTCTCCTTCCTCTCCCTCTCCTCCCTCCTCCCCCAGGACACCGGCCTCACCGGCGTCCTCTCCGAGGACGCCTTCAAGGCGCTCCACGAGCTCTCCGAAGCGGACGTCCCCGCGTCGAAGGGGGTCGAGCTCGAGCTCGCGGACGGCACGCCCGCGTACCTCTCGCTCCCGGAAGACGCCGAGGGGCCGCTCTCCGGCGTGATCGTCCTCCACGAGTGGTGGGGCCTGAACCGCCACATCCGGCACTGGACCGACCGGCTCGCCGCCGACGGGCACGCCGCGCTCGCGATCGACCTCTACCGCGGCGAGGTGGCGGAGACGCGCGACGACGCGATGGAGCTGATGCGCGGCGTCGACGAGGACGCGGCCCTGAAGTCGTTGAAGACCGCGCACGCCTTCCTCGTGGAGGACGAGCGCGTGAAGGCGACGAGGACCGCCACCGTCGGCTGGTGCTTCGGCGGCGGCTGGTCCCTGAAGGCGGCCCGGACGATCGAAGAGCTCGACGCGGCGGTGATCTACTACGGTCGCCTCACCACCGACCCCGAGGAGCTCCGCCCGATCCGCGCCGAGCTGCTCGGCGTCTTCGGGAACCAGGACCGCGGCATCCCCCCCGAGACCGTCGACGCCTTCGAGGCCGCGCTGAAGGAAGCGGACGTCGAGGCGAGGATCCTCCGCTACGACGCGAACCACGCCTTCGCCAACCCCTCCTCCGCCCGCTACGACGAGGAGTCCGCCGCCGCCGCCTGGAAGGAGGTCCGCGCCTTCCTGAAGCAGGCCCTCGACCCCGACGCGCGATAGCGCCTCCCCTTTCTTCCTCTCCTTCCTCTCGTTCCTCTCCTTCCTTCCCTCCCTTCCCTGCCTTCCTACTCCCAGCGCGCTTCCCACGCCTCCGGTCGCCCCCGCAGATGCCGGTCGAACCAATCGACCATCATCTCGCGGTGCGCGACCCGGTTCTCCCAGGTCCCGCGCAGCCCGTGGTCCTCGCCGGAGAACCGGACCAGCTCGACCGGCCGGTTCAGGAGGCGGAGCGCGGTGAACATCTGCTCGGACTCCGCCGGCGGGACGTTCCCGTCCTCGGCGCCGTGCAGGAGGAGGAGCGGCGTGGTGATCCGGTCGGCGTGGAAGAGCGGCGAGTGCTCCGCGTACCAGCCGGCGTGCGACCAGGGGTACGACCGCGCCATCGCCTGGTCGCCGTACGTCCACCCCCACTGGCCGTCGCCGAAGTACGACGCGAGGTTCGAGATCCCGTAGAGGGAGACCGCGGCGGCGAACCGGTCGGTCTTCGTGAGGAGGCTCATCGTCATGAACCCGCCGTACGAGCCGCCGAAGCCGCCGACCCGCCGCGGGTCGAGGTCGTCGTTCCGGGCGAGGACGTCCGCGACGCCGCGCAGGATGTCGGCGCCCGCCTTCTCCCCCCAGTCGTTCACGTGATGGTCCGCGAACGCCCGGCCGTACCCGTTGGCGCCGCGCGGGTTCACGACGTACAGCGCGTACCCGTTCGCGACGACGAAGGCGTGCAGCTCGTTCCACCCCCGCAGGCTCGGGGTCGCGCCGCCGTAGTAGTAGACGACGAGCGGCAACTTCCCGGCGCCGCGCGCGGACGGGACGGGTCGGAAGAGCCACGCCTCGATCGGCGTCCCGTCGTCGGCCGCGAACGACTGGTCGACCGGCTCGGGGAGGGCCCACCGCCGCTCGAGCGGACGGTTCGGCAGGAGCAGGTCCCGGCCGTCCGCGACCAGCCACGGCAGCCGGTCGCTCCGGCTGACGACCGCCGCGAACGACGACGCCCCGGCGAAGTCGACGTCGTGCACCCGCTCGGCCCCGGCGGACCCCGCCTCGAGCGCCAGGACCTCGATCCCGTCGAGCCGCGCCGAGACGATCACGTTCCGGGCCCCCTCGGTGGCGAGGAACCGGAGCCCGGTCCCGTCGGTCGTCCACCGCACGTGCCCCGCGACCGACGCCGCGAGGTCGGCGGTGACGTTCGTCCAGGCGGCCGTCCCGAGGTCCAGCACGTACAGGTCCGGGTCGAACGCGTTCGGCTCGACGTCGACGTCGTCGCCGAGCTCGGACGGCGGACCGACGAACGCGATCCTCGTCCCGTCGGGCGACGCGGCGAACCCGGACAGCCCGGGACGGTTCTCGAACCCCATCCGGAGGGACGCGACCGGCGTCTCGGCGCCGGTCCGGAGGTCGACCGTGCGGACGTCGGTCTCGAACCAGGGCCGCGCCTCGATCGGTCGGTTCGTCAGGACGACCAGCCGCCGGCCGTCCCCGAGGAAGGCGAACGCGTCCTGCACCCGGTCGCCCGGCTCGGCGAGGCGGCGCCGCACGCCCGACGCGAGGACGACGTGCCAGAGGTGCGGCGCCGTCGGCCAGTCGGAGAGGCGCTCC
>JBICIB010000375.1:0-9684 GCA_043101415.1 Planctomycetota bacterium JB042
CCAGCGGCCCGTGCGCATGATCTGTCCCCTCACCGGTCCCTCCCTTCCATCTTCCTCACGACGTACCAGACCAGCGCCACGAGGACGGTCCCCGTCACGATCGCCGGGGGGTCGAGGACCCACTCGACTCGGATCGGGTCCCACCTCACGACTCGTTCCTCTTCGCGGCCTCGGCGCGGGCGAGGAGGTCGTCGAGATCCCGGCCGACCTCGTACTTGGCCGACTCGGAAAGATCCCTCGCGCGGACCACACGACGGACCGCGTCCAAAAGCTCCTCGTACGTCGGCGGCTCCGGGGGAGTGGGGAGAATGGCGCGGAGACGCTTATCGCACTGATGACATGATTGAGCGGCCCTCAGGTGCTCGCCGATCATGCGAAGCAGTTCCTCGTCATCATCCTCCAGCACGCGGACACGGTCGAGGGTCGGGCGGAGATACTTCGGGTCATCGACGTAGCCGACGGCGGGACCGGACATCTTCACGTACTTCCCGGCCGAGCGGCGCAGAGCCCATCTCTCAACGACCATGGCTCTCTCCTTCCTGCCGGGTCGTCCCGGCGCTGATTCGTTGAATCGGGGGCGCTGCGGAACAGAACGGAGAAGTCGCCCCGTGGTCCTTCTGGATCTCGACATAGGGGTCTTCCCCAGCGCGGATTTCCGTCAAGGCGGATGCTCCACAGACCTCGCAGCGCCAATCGCAGAACGAGCGATCGGCCAGCGTCCGGCCCTCGCGCCCGGAGGTCGGATTCGTCGGGGGCATCTCCGTCGCGTCGGGGTTCCACCCCAGCTCGCGGCAGATCGCATGGGCCGACGTCGAGCCCACGCCACAGACGGAGGCGACGAACCCCCACAGCAGGCGGTTCTCGACGAACCGGCGTCCGGTGACGCGCCACGCGTTCCGGAGCATGATCTCGCGGTCGATGCTCGCCAGCGTCCGGGGTGCGCTCTCGGCGGTCACGGCTTCACCTCCGGGTCGGAGGTCGCGTAGAGGCGTTCGCACTTAGCGCACTTCCGAGCGCGTTGGATGACCGCTTCGTTGGTGACGTAGGCCCCGTCCTTCGGAGTCACGCCGCATATGAAGCGAAGTCCGAACCAGCCGTCCCGGTAGATGTGGAGCGGTCCATCTCTCGTCGAGCGGCCGTACATCCGGGGTGCGCGCCCGGCGGTCTCGTTCGTCATCGGTCGTCCCCCCGCTTCGCGCGACGCTGTTCCGCGAGGGCCTGCCGGTAGCGCGCCGTCTCACCCAGCCACCGCGTGGCGAAGTCGAATCGCTCGCACTCCTCCGGCGAAAGCTCGAGGAGGTCCTCCTTCCGCACGAGACCGCGCAGCAGCACGAGACCCTCGAACACGTTCTTGGACAGGGACGGCTTCCGGGGCTTCTTCGGCGGCGGCTTCAGCCCGTCCGGCAGGGACGAAGGGGTCGGGAAGCACTCCGGGCACCCCCTCACCTTGACGCCCTGGTGCGTCCTCGAGTGCTGCTCCCGCAGCACCTCGACCTCCGATTCGGTCAGCACGGTCATCTCTTCGAGTCCTCCTTTCCAGTCCGCGGCTGCACCACGACCTGGCCGGTGCTGTTGAAGACGCACCCGCACGCGAGGCAGACCCACGTCCGGCCCGCCGAGTACGGCATGGTCATCGGCGAGCGGCAGTCCGGGCGCGAGCACGCGGGGCGTTCCATCGTCAGACCGGGAGCTGGCGTTCGACGTTGCGCGCGGCGACCTCGAGGTCCGGGAGCACGCGCCCCTCCTCGTCACCGAGCTGTTGGCCGAGCTTCCGCGCGACGCGGAGCAACTGCGCCTGAATCGCGATCATGCGCACCCGGTCCTCGTTCGTGGTCCCCTTCCGCCGCATCCGGTGCGCGAGGTGGTCGACCGCGCATCCGACGGCGAACCGGACCGCCTCGACGTCCTCCGGCTCGATCTCGGGCCGGTCGGAGAGGGTCCGCACGATCTCGACGTAATCCGACGCGAGGTGGACACCCGCGCGCCGGAGGTGACTCCAGAGACGCACGCTCGCGCGACTGGGGGTCGAGTCGGAGACCACGGCGAGGACGTGGTCCTCGCCGACGAACGTGACGTGCGAGCCGCCGATTCCGGCGG
This sequence comes from Planctomycetota bacterium JB042, assembly GCA_043101415.1. Lineage (GTDB taxonomy): Bacteria > Planctomycetota > B15-G4 > B15-G4 > JADJEK01 > JAUIEL01. Next base: position 2,098 of record JBICIB010000375.1, read on the forward strand.
TGTCCGCCAGCCGCGCGGCGATGCGGTCGGCGTCGGCCCCGGTCCGGATGCGGAACATCGTGCGCATCGTTCACACCTCCGAAAGCGTCGGGTGCCGCAGCGCGGCGGCCCGGAGCTTCTGTTCGACCTCCGGCGTGAAGTCCGGCCCGCACTGGCCGATGAGCAGCTCGAGCGCGCAACTCTTCGCCCACTCGAGCCCCTGCTCGAGGTCCATGGCGAAGGCGAGCAAGGCCGCCCCGTTGTTGAGGTAGACGCCGCACTCGGAGAACGCCCGAATCGTCGGCCGGTACTTCGGGTCGGCCTGGAACGTGCCGTAGTGGCGGCACTCCTCGATGTCGCACTTCGCGTTCGGTCCCGACGTCAAGTCCGGCATCGGAGTCGGCCAGACGTCGACCTTGATCGTGACGGGGTGGAGGGTCCACTCCTCGCCAAGCCTCGTCCGGTAGCTGGAGACGATCGGCTTCCCGTGACCAAGGCAGTAGGTGCCGACGACGTCTCCATTGGGCGCGACCAGGTGGTGCGTCCCTCGCGCGTCGCATCGAGGCTTCCCCAGTTCGTCGAACTGACACGGCCGCCGACGATCGGCGTGCGCCGGGGATCGGTCGATCAAGTGGATCTTCGGTAGCGCCACGGCTCGAGCCTCCTTCACTCGCTTCAGGATGAGAGCAGAATAGTACCCGACACGGAAAGCGCAACGTCGGAGAGGTAGAAAAAACACGAGACGGGAAGGCGACGAAAAAAACGACGTCCGGTCCGGTCCTCGAGTCCAGTCCCTCCCGGAGACGCACGAACCCCGACAGGTGGCGGGGACCTGTCGGGGTTCGTGTCGGCCTAGTGGCCGGACCCTTGAACGGGCATCGGTTCCCCCTCCCTACGACGGCGCCGGACGCCCGGCGGCGATGTTCACCTTGCGCGCGGCGGTGTCCATCCTCTCCCTCACCTTCGCCTCGAGTCCCTTCTCCTCGTACCCCACGAACGAGGACCAGGCGGGCAGGTCGCGCTTGAACTTCGCGAGGATCTCGACCCCGTTCCCCCAGAGCTTCAAGCGGGCGTAGGGCTTCCACGCGAAGCGCGGTTCCTCCGGCCCGTAGAGGGCAACCCATCCGCTCGACGTCGAGCGCCAGCCCGGCGCGCAGTAGAGGAACGAGCCGAAGAGTTCGCGGGCCTGTCGGATCCACGCGGAGAACCGCGCGTCCATTTCGGGAGTCGTCTTGTAGCTGTCCTCCGGCTTGAGGATGACGGGGGTTCGCTTCGTGTCCATCGGTTCAGACCTCCTTGGCTTCGACGTCGAGACAGCAGATCGGATCGACGACGCCGTCGGCCAGCACGCGCACGGCGTCGGCGTCGCATCCGCAGTTCGTGCAGCACGGGTCCATCGGTTCAGTCCTCCTTGGGCTTGTCGGCCGTGACGATCGCGACGCGCACGCCGGTCGTCCGGAACACGTCGGCGCCCTGAAACGCTCCGGGCTCGACGTCGTGAACGGTGCCGCCGATCGCGGCGGCGATCTCCTCCGCGTGACCAACGGGGCAGAGCGTGACCAGGCGCCCGCCGGGCTCGAGGTTGTCGCGGTAGGCCTTGGTCGCGTGCTCGATCGCGGCGCGGCGCTCGAACGGCGGATTCATGACGACGCGCGGATACTTCCACTCCGCCGGCAGCTCGAGCGCGTCCGTCTCGCCGAGGATCGCGAAGCCCTTCCGGGCGAGGACGTCGTGGTACGAGAGGCACCGCTCCGCCACGTCGACCTCCGCCCCGTGCTCCCGGAGCACCTCGGCGAGGTGACCGAGACCGGCCGACGGTTCCAGCGTGCGAGTCCCCGGCGCGAGTCCGCTTTCCTTCGGCGGGATCTTCGCCAGCCGCGTCATGCGCTCCGCGAGCGCGCGCGGCGTCGGAAAGAACCCCGGCTCCCGCCCGAAGCGGTGCTCGTTCTCGAGGCGCTCGAGTTCCTCCCGCGCGGCGCGCTCCTCCTTCTCCGCGCGCTCCTCGTCGGTCGTCATCCGCTCGATCAAGTCCCGGAGCGCAGTCCGCCGGCGCCCCGTGATCGACGCGGGGCGGACGTTGTAGGCGTGCAGCACGTCGTCGACCGCGGTGCGCGTGACGACTCCCGCCAGCTCTCCCGGTACTGCGTTGTGCCGATGCGCCGCCGCCAGCGCGCGGAGACCGCGCTGCGTCTCCTCGAGGCGGTCGGCGTCGGCGCGCTGGCCTTCCTTGATCCGGAGCCGTCGCGGCGTCGGGTTCTGGGTCAGTGGGGCGCGCTTGTGGTCGATCGTCGACTGCATCCGGTCCGCCAGGTCGTCGAGGTGGTCGGCGGTCGACTCCCTCTCGGCGGTCGCGGCGGCTTCGGCCCGCGCGGCGGGGTCGGGCTCGAGGCCCGGGTCCTCGTCGCCGGTCCCCCCGTCCGGTCCGCCGGGGGAGTCGTCCGGCCCGTCGTCGTCCTCGTCGTCGGTCCCGTCGTCGAGATCCGGCCGCCGCTTGTCCATGCAGCATCCGGCCGCGTGGTCGGCGTCGAGGTAGACCGCCAGGCAGACCGGGCACGCGGCGGCGCCGATCGGCGGCCGGTCGTCCTCGTCGTCCGGCCCGTCGTCCGGTCCGGGCGTCGGGTCCTCCGGTCCGTCGGGGGAGTCGTCGCCGCGCTCGAGCTCCGCCCCGGTCCCGTCCTCCGGTCCGTCGGGGGAGTCGTCGCCGCCGAACGTCTCCCGCGCCCACTCCACCGCGTCCTCCCTCGAGGAGAACCCGAAGCCGCCCGGCTGGCGTCCCCACTTGCGGGAGTACCATCCGCCCGCGCCCTTGGCGGAGTCCCGGAGCGTCTCGAAGGTGTCGCGGTCGACGCGGTCCGCGAGGACGACGAGGAAGAACGGCCCGCGCTTGTTCGACGCCTCGACGATCTCGAATCCGGTCCCGTTCGACGGTCCCCCGGCCGAGTCCGTCGAGGCGGCCGGCGTCGGCGCCGGGATCGCGTCCTCGAGGACGGTCCAGCCGAGCGAGGGGCGACCGTCCGCCCCGATCGGATAGGATTTGACCTTCCATCCGTCGGAGTCGCGCCAGCCGGCCTTGAGGTAGTTCCCGGCGCCCATGCTGTAGTTTTCCCGGTGCTCGACGTCGGCCGGGGCGTCGGGGCCGAGGTGGGCGGTTTCGGGAAACGAGGCGGCGGCGCGGCGGAGCTGGCGGAAGTCCTCCCGCGAGCCGGTGCGCCATCCGATCGCGACGGAGCGCACCGTGCGCGAGCCGTGGTAGTCCGTCATCAGATCGGATTCGTCCTCGACCAATTCGGCCACGATCAAGGCGGCGGCGCGCGGCGGGCGCTTCGCCATGATCGAGGCGAGGGACCGTTCCATCTCCTCCCGGTGGCGCTCCCGGTCCTCGTCGCGCTTCGCGGCTTCGGCGCGGCGCTTCGCGTCCTCCTCCGGAGTCGACCGCTTGTCGACGATCGGCGCTTCCGTTTGCGCCTTGACGGTCGCGGCGGCGGCGGCTTCGGCGACCTGGCGGTAGTTCTTCCGCGTCAAGGTCCAGCCGTGCGCGTCGCCGATCCGGTTCCACTCCTCGAGCGCGACGCGGTTCCGGTAGCGGGCGTCGGAAAAGAGAGGAGTGATAAGGCAAGAGTGCTCCTCTCCCCCGACGGTCCCGTACAGCTCCCGGACCGTCTCGAAAGCGTTGTCCAGTCGGCGCAGCGCCTTGGTGACGATCTTCCGCATTCGCGGACCGAGGTCGGCGTCGGCCGTCCAAGCGCCCGCCGCGCGGACCGGGTCCTCGTCGTCGGTCCCGGAGTCCGGTCCGGTCCCGGAGTCCGGTCCGGCGGGCGAGTCCTCCGGCCGAGTCGGCGCCTGGTCGATGCGCTCGAGCGACTCCGCCACGTAGGCGCGCAACTCGTCGCCGACGTGCTGAAACACTCGCTCAACGGCCGGAACTTCGGGGCATTCCTGCCGGACGACGAGAACGGCCGGAACGAAACCGCGCGACACCACACGGACCTTGACATACGGACGGAACCCGTCGGCCGGTTCGGTCGGACCGTAGAACCGCGCGAACGGGTGTCCATCGGCCGAGCGCCAGCGGTCGGAGTCGAGACCGAGCGACGCGACCGCGCGGTCGAAGAGTGCGGAGACGGTTTCCTCCGCCCGCGCGACGTCGGGGGAGGTTTCGGCGGGGGAGTCGATTCGGTCGAGCATGATTCTTCCTCTCGTTTTTGGTGTGCGGTTTGGTGGGTTTGGTGTGCGGCCGGACCTAGCGCAGATCGTCGACCGAAAGCGGTTCCTCTCCGACCCGACGTAGGAAGCGGTTGAGCGCCCCCCGATATCCGCAGAAGGAGGACCGCAGAGCGTCGCGCCACGTCTCGCCCCCCTTGACGCGGTCCGCCGCGCGGTCCGCCGCTTCGAGCAACAAGGAGAGCCGATGGATGTTGACGCGGTATCCTCGCTTGATTTCCCGCGCCTCCTCCTTTCGGTCCTCCCCTGTCAGAATCGAGCCGAGCAACGTTCGGGCGCTTTCGAGATTGGTGATTGGTGCTTTCATCGGTTCGCGTTCCTTTCCTTGCGCGCGGGTCGCGCGGCTTCGTCCATTGCCAGCATGTTCCGGAGACCGGACCGCGCGAACTCCAGTCCGCACAAGTCCGAACCGATATCCTTGGTGATTGGCGTGAAAGCGGATCCGTCGGCGCGAGAGTAGTCTTCCGTGGTAGTCGCTTGAGGCTTCGCCCGACCGATCAAGGTCCGGTCGTCCTCGACGAACCGCGCCGCGCGGTTCAGGTGATACAATGCGTCCTCGATCGCTTTCCGTTCCTTTCGCGTTAGCATCGGTCGCACTCCTCCGCGATCAACTGGCGCCGCGCGACCGCTTCGGAATCCCAGACCGTGACACGGTGCGAGCGAAGGAACCGGAGGAGATCGGACGCACCGTATCGGTCCGCCAGACTCCACAGGAGGCGCTGTCGGGCGCTCCAAATGGATTCGGGGCAGTGTCCGTTGGCGAACGTGGCGGAGTTCCTATGGAGCGCCCGATAGAGTCGAGCGACGGTTCGCGCGGTCCGGTCGATCCTCTCCGGAGCGACGAACGAGCATCGGCCGGAGTGTCCGTCGCCGTCTCGCAACGTCCGACGGCAATCGGGGCAGGAGTCGAGGTCCGCGCCGCACTGGGGGCAGATACCGCCGTCCTCGTCGGTCTGGCACTGGGGGCAGGAGAGGAGAGAGATACCGCCGATCGGCAGGGGGGAGGATTCCATCAGTCGTCCCCCTGCCACGTCTTCCACTTGATTCCGCCGAATGCGTCCTCGACGTGGCGAACGGCCGCGCGTCGCGCCTCGTCGAACGACGAGAATCCGCAGCAGACCGAACCGGATCCGCCGTCGCGCCAGAACCGATAGTGCCATCCGGCATCGAATCCGATCGAGACGACCGTCCCCTCCTCCGTCGCGATCATTGCCTTTTGGTGATTGCGGTCCCGTTCCTTTGCGGTCCGGAGAGCCTCAACCACTTCGGCGACGAGGCGCCGCTTTGCCTTGGCGAAGGAGTAGTCGAGGACGGACGCGACGTCCTCTCCCTTTTCGTCGACGACGGAGAGGAGGATCGACCGCTCGCCGAACGAACGGAACGAGGAGACCGGGAGGGAAATCCGCTTGGGTGCCTTGTCGATCGCCATTACCGAATCACCTCCATTCCGAGACCCTCCAGACCGGAGACGTCGCCGTAGGCCGCAGCAACGTTGACGGCGGAGACCGTCGAGCGCGTCGCGCCGAGTGTCGGCGTCCTCCTCGGTATCGTTGATGATGTTTGCCGAAGCGAGCGGATCCATCGTTCTTCCTTCCGTGTGCGGTTTCAGTGTGCGGTCTCGACGTCGGATGTTTTACGTCGACCGCTTGAGAAAGCAACTGGAAAAATCGAGGATTCGTGTCCGACCCTACGGGGCGGGCGGAAGTGTGCGGTCCGGACGTCGGGCGCAAGCGCCCGCGCCAGCTGGCACGGGGGAGAGGAGGACCGGCGCCGACGTCGGGCGCTCGATCGGGCGCAAGGGGGAGAGGGAGACGCCCGCGCGGCCGCTCGAGGCTCTCCGGGCGCCGCTACGGGACGCGGGCGCGGCCGGACGTCCGATCGGGGGCGGAGAGGACCGGCGCCCCGTAGCGGCGCCCCCTAGCGTCCCGTGGGGGGGGAGGGGGGAGAGGACCGGCGCGGTTTGGGGTCTCTTTGGGGTCTCTTTTGGGGGGAGACCCAATCGACCCACCAAAGCGACCCTCGGCGGGCGCTCGATCGGGCGCTAGGGGACCGACACGGATAGAATCGTGCGCAAGCGCATGGCCTAGCGTATGTTACGGTGCGGTCGACACGGATGCACACGTAGACCTGCAACCCGTGCCTGTAGCTAAACCCTTGCGCACTAGTGGGTTAGGTAGCTACAGGCACGGATCACGGATGTTCTGCATCTAATGCGTAGTGTGTACGTAACGCACTACGATAATTCGATTTATGGTACGTATATACTACCTCCCGCGCATTAGTTAGGTAAGATCCGTGACCCGTGCCTGGCGTTGTAAGTACCTATCGGAACCGGCTTTGCGGCGGCGCCGATCCTGTAGGTGAAATACTGTATCCGTGTCAAGGGTAACGCACTGCGACAGCCGTAAACCCTTGTGGGACAACGAGTTGACCTCTAACCCTGAACCGTAGGACATGCGACAAAATGACGCACCTGACGAAATTGAAAGTTTCTTTCAATTCGAGGTTTCGGCAGGGCGCGCGCCTCGAGCGGGCGCAAGCGCCTGGCAGTAAAGGACTTATGCTGGCCTGGCGCATGGCACGACGCTTGCTTGCGCGGCCCTAACTCGAGCAATAGCAACGGGTTAGCGCCTGTACGTCCGATAATGTTCATTATGTTGCGCTCACACGGCCCCGCGAGCGCCCGTAACCACATGCCGCACAAGGACTTAGGCCGCTACGTGGGGCCTTCCTCGAGGCGCACCTGAGACCACTCATAATTCGCGGACCCAAAATTTTTCCGGGGGCAGAGAAAATGCCAATAGTCGGTAATTCGATTTGTTCAGGAGCCCGTACAGGCACCCGAGAAGATCCCCGACGCCGAAACTCGATTTGTTGAGCACGCGCCGGAGACACCGCAGGGGCGTGCGGGTCGAATCGGGTTTTCCGAATCGGGTCCGAACCCTTCACCGAGCCCGCGCGTTGAAGCCTCTCCCCCGGGGCGGCGGTTGGGAGACCACCCCATGAGGAAGAGCATGTTCAGGAGGGACGACGATCACGGGACGAGGATGGCGAAGCTGCGCGCCGGCCAGCACCTGCTCGAGCGGCGCGGGTTCACGGAGGCGGCGCGGGAGCTCGCCGAGGCGATTCAGGCGAAGGAGGACCTCCGGCGCCTGGTCGCCGCGCAGGAGGACGGCCGCCGCGGCGACGACGAGCTCGAGCGGATCCTGCTCGCGCGCTCGGGCCGCGGCCTGGACTGAGAGGAGAGGACATGGTCCCGATCATCGGCGTGATGATCGGCTTCTACGTGATCGCGAGGATGCTCGAGCTGCTCGACCGGAAGGTCCACTGGGCCGTGAAGGTCGCGGCGTGCGTCGTCCTCGTGGTGAACACCCTCGGGATCGTCTC
>JBICIB010000376.1:0-6297 GCA_043101415.1 Planctomycetota bacterium JB042
ACCGCCGCGAACAACGCCGACCACGGGTTCCGCCGGGCGGCCGCGTACTCCGGGGTCGTCACCACCTCGATCGCCTGGGGGAACGCCGTCGGCGAGTACGCGGGGTTCTCCGCCGGCGACGTCGTCTGGTCGAACGGCACGGGGCCGCTCGCCGGGTCGAACGGCAACCTCCACGCCGACCCGCTCTTCGTCGACGCGCCGAACGGCGACCTCCGCCTGCAGCTCGGGTCCCCGTCGATCGAGACCGGCGATCCGAGCCTCTTCCCGAGCCCGGCGCTCGACCCGGACGGCCTGACGCGCGTCGCCGACGGCGATCTCGACAAGCTGCCGCGGGTCGACATGGGCGCGTACGAGTTCGGCCACGTCCGGCTCGACGTGAGCGGGACCTTCGAGCCGGGCGGCCCGATCACGTTCGCGTCGACCGGGACGCCGGGGATGCTGTCGTTCCTGCTGCTCGCGCTCGGGACGGACGAGAACCTCCTCTATCCGTACGGCGCGCTCCTGGTCGACCCGCTGGCGGCGTTCACCATGACCGCGTGGGTCCCCGCGCCCGCGACCGTGAACCTCGTGATCCCTCCGACGATCCCGACGCCCCTCCCGCTCGCGGTGCAGCTCGCCGCCCTGAACGGTTCGCTCGCCGCGGCGGGGAACCTGTCGAACGTGCAGTCGTTCGTGATCGACGCATAGCGACCGGCCGTCGCGGCGATCACGGGTCGTCGGACGCCGCGGCCGCGCGGCGGTGCTCGGCGAGGCGCGCCTCGAGCCCCTTCACGAACGGGTCGTCCGGGCCGAGTCGGGCGACCTGCATCCGGACCGCGTCCTCGAACATCGCGATCCCCTCGTCGGCCCGTCCGTGCGCGAGGAGGAAGAGCGCGAACTCGTGGAGGGTGTTCGCGAGGTCGGGGTGGTCGTCGCCGAGCGCGCGGCGCTGCCTCGCGAGCCCGCGGCGGAAGTGCCGCTCGGCCTCCTCGGGCGCGTCGAGGTGGCCGAGCGCCGCGCCGAGACGGAGCTCGACCTGCGCCCGCAGCGGGTGGTCCTCGCCGACGTTCGCGTCCAGGATCTCCCCCGCGCGACGGGCCGAGTCCTCGGCCTCCTCGAAGCGGCGCTGGTGCAGCAGGACGCGCGAGAGGTTCAGGAGGCCGACGCCGACGTACGGATGCCGGGGCCCGAGCACCTCGCGGTAGGCGGCGATCGACTGCTCGGTGGCGTCGCGCGCCGCGTCGAAGTCGTTCCGCTGGAACAGCACCACCGACAGGTCGCTCAGCGCCGTCGCGAGGACCGTCCGGTCGGGGGCGGGGGAGCTCCGGAGGTCGGCGATCGACTCGCGCAGCAGGGCCTCCGCGTCGTCGAGGCGGTGGCGGCGGACGAGGACGCGCGCGAGGCCGAGCGAGCTCCGCATCGCGTCCGCGGTCCCCGCCGCGCCGCGCGCGCGGAACAGATCGACCGAACGGCGCATCAGCTCCTCCGCCCGCTCGTACCGCCCGTGGCTGCGGCAGAGCTCGCCGATGGTACGCAGCACCGCGGCCTCGACCTCCGGCTCGTCCGCGAACCGGGAGCGCGCGCGTTCGGCCGCGGCGTCGACGATCTCGCCGAGCTGGCTGCGGTGGAACGGGCTCATCTGATCGAGCGCGCTCAGGACGTCGCCGAGGAGGAAGCCGAGGATCGACTCGGCGCGGGCGCGGCTCTCCTGCGCCTCGGTCCGCGCCTCGACGGCGAGGTCGCGCTCGCGCCGGACGCGGCGGTTCTGGACGAAGAGGACCACGGCGAGCGCCACCACGAACAGCGCGATCGCCGCGGCGGAGGCGAACGCGAGCCGGTGGCGCCGCACCAGGCGGCGGAGGACGGACCAGCCGGACGGCGGCGTGGCGAGGATCGGTTCGCCGGCGAGCACGCGCCGGACGTCCGCGGCGAGCGCGTCGACGGTCGGCGTGCGGTCTTCGACCTCGCGCGCGGTCGCGCGGCGGACCACGACGTCGAGGTCGCGGCCGAGGCGCGGGTCGGCCGTGGAGAGCCTCGGCGTCTCGCCGGTCTCGATCGCGCGGACGAGCCGGCCGATGTCGGTGACCGGTCCGTACGGGCTCTCGCCGGTCAGCATCTCGAACAGGAGGACGCCGAGGGAGTAGACGTCCGTCCTCCCGTCGAGCCGCCCGCCGGACGCGCGGACCTGCTCCGGGGACGCGTACCGCGGCGTCCCGACGAACCCGGAGCTGCGCGTCAGCCCCTCCGACACGACCTCGCCCCCGTCCGGGTCGAACCGCTTCGCGAGGCCGAAGTCGAGGACGTGCGGCCGGCCGTCGCCGTCGATCAGGATGTTCGACGGCTTCAGGTCCCGGTGCAGGACGCCGCGCCGGTGCGCGTGCGCGACCGCGTCGCAGATCTCGAGGAACCGGCCGAGGACGTCGGCCGGCTCGCGTCTCGCACCGCCGCCCGCGCCCGCGCCCGCCGCCCACTCGGTCGCCGGCACGCCGTCGATCCACTCCATGGCGAGGATCGGCACGCCGTCGACGAACTCGACGCCGACCACCTCGACGATGTTCGGGTGCTCGAGCGCCGCCGCCGCCTCGACCTCGCGCTCGAACCGCCGCCGCATCGACGCGGTCGCGAACGCTCCGGCCGCGAGCCGCTTCAGGGCGAGCACGCGCCCCGTGTCGCGCCGACGCGCCCGGAACACGACCCCCTGGCCGCCGCGACCGACCTCCTCGAGGAGTTCGTACGGACCGATCCGCCCCGGCTCGCGCGGGGACTCGGCCTCGCGCACCCGGTCCATCCACGCGTCGTCCGCGTCGTCGAACTCGAATCCGAACTCGGAGGGGTCGACCATCAGCGCGAGATCTCGCCCTCTTCCTCGTCCCGGAGCTGCGTGGCGACCGCGGCCTTCAGGCGATCTCGCATGCGCTGCTTCACCTTGTGCACGGCGTCGGCCGTCATCGCCATCTCCTCCGCGACGACCTCGACGTTGTCGCCGGCGAGGAGCCGCTCGAACACGCGGACGCTCTTCGCGTCGGCGGTGCGGCGGACGGTCCGCATGGCGAGGCGGTAGTGGTGGAGCATCCACTCCTTCTCCCATTCGAGGTCCCGCTCCCGGTCGACGTCGCCGTCGTCGGCGGCGAAGCTCGGGCTCTCGACGGGCGCGCCGAGCTGTCGGCTCCGCACCAGGTCGGCGATCGCGTGGCGGGTCGTCCACCCGATGTAGTCCCGGAAGCGCCCCTTCCCCGGCTCGTACCGGAACGACCGGAGGCCGCGCGCGAGGTTCAGCATGACGATCTGCCGGACGTCCTCGGCGTCCGTCGCCTGCAGGCCGCGCCGGCGACCGTAGCCGAGGATCAGGTCGCGGTACCTCTCGTCGAACTCGCGCCAGGAGTCGTGGTCGTCGAGGTCCCGCACCCGGCTGAGCAGGGTCGGCCGTGTCCGAGGGTCCATGACGAGCGACTGTAACGCGTCGTCCGCGGTCCGGCGACGTCCCGCGCTCCGGCTCTCGCGTCCGCGCGGCGTCCACGGGTATCCTCGGGATCGCGCGGCGAGGCCCCGACGCCGCGGGAAGGACCGGCCCATGATCTCCCTCACCCTCCTCGCCCTCTCGCTGAACGCGGCCACCTGGACGGTCGACGACGACGGCCCCGCGGACTTCCGAGAGATCTCCCAGGCGATCGCGAGCGCCGTCGACGGCGACGTCCTCCTCGTCGAGCCCGGCCAGTACGGCTCGTTCTTCCTCGACAAGGACCTGGCGATCGTCGGTCGGGTCGGCGCGCCGCGGCCGGAGGTCGCCGGGCCGAACCTGATCGCGTCGCCGACCGGGTTCACGATCTCGCGGTTGCGGATGGGGTCGGTGCGGGTCAACAGCGTCCTCGGTCCGGGGCGGTTCGACGACTGCCGGTTCCCCGCCGTCGGGGGGCCGGCCGACTACGGGCTCCAGGTCACGGGCTCGAACCAGGTCCTGGTCTCGCGGTCGGTCGTCCAGGGGGAGAGCCCGGCGTCCGGCGACGGCGGCCTGGCGCTCTGGGTCGTCGCCTCGACCGTGACGCTGGTCGACACGAACGTGCGCGGCGGGGACGGCGCCGTGGCCGCGGGGAGCGGCCCGACCGACGGCGGGGACGCGCTCCTCGCGCTGTTCGGGGCGCACGTCGTCGCGGTCTCGGGCGACCTCCGCGGGGGCGACGCGGGCGGCGACCCGACCCCGGGCGCGTGCAGCTTCGGCGTCGCGGGGGACGGGGTGCGCGCGCTCGGGAACTCGACCGTCGGCCTGCGCGGCAGCTCCGTCGACCAGGTGCTCCCCGGCGAGGTCGGCCCGTTCCTCTGCGGCGGGGTGCCGGGCGTCTCCGGCATCGCCGAAGGCGGGAGCACGATCGTCTTCTCGGGAGTGACGCACCGCGGGTTCACGACCGGCGCCGGGGAGAACTCGCTCGTCCCCGCCGAGCCGGCGGAGCCCTTCCTGCTGGTGACGGGTCCGAACGCGCCCGGCACGAACGGCGTCCTCCGACTGTTCGGTCCGAGCGGTCAGCCGGCGCTGCTGATCGGCGCGCTCGACACGTCGTTCACCGAGGTGCCGGGCGTCGCCGGACCGCTCTGGCTCGACCCGGCCCTGGCGTTCTTCGTGGGCGTTCTCCCGACCGCGGGTCTCGACACCCCCGCGAACTGCCCCTACCCCGTTCCGAACGACGCGGCGCTCTCCGGAGCGTCGGCGCGGTTCCAGTGCGTCCTCCCGCAGCAGGGGGACCCGACCGGACCGGGCGCGGCCTCCACGAACGCCGTCGACGTGATCGTCCGGTTCTGAAGGGGGCGGCGCTCGGCGTCGGAGGCCCGGGGCTCGAAGGGGCGACGAGCACGCCGGCCGCGCCCCCGGGCGGTTCACCCGATCTTGACGCCGCGCTTCCCCGCCGCTCGCCGCGGACCGCGAACCTGATCGTCGTGGCGGAATCCGTGACGACGTCTCCGGCCGGCCGGCGCGCGAATCGAACGGCCCGCGGGCCGGGCGACCCGATCCGGCGATTCGCCCCGCCGCGGCTCCTCCGGCCGGCGCTGGTGCAGACGCTCCTCGCGAGTCGGCTGGTGCGCGGTCGGGGACGGGCGGGGCGCGCCCTGCTCGACGCGGCCCGGACGATCGAGCTCGACGCGGCCGGGACGCGGGTCACCGCCGTCGTCAACGAGCGACGCGGCGGCCGCCTGATCGTGATCGTGCCCGGTTGGCTCGGGAAGGCGGACACGCCGTACGTGCGGCGGGCGGCGGCGGTCCTCCACGACGCCGGGTTCTCGGTCGCCCGCCTCCTCCTCCGCTCCGGCGCGCCGAGCCCCGACCTCCCGCCGTCGATGTTCGCTTCGGCCGGCCTGGAGGAGGTCGTCGCCGCGACGGACCGGCTCGTGCGTCGATTCGGTGCGCGGTCGGCCGGACTCCTCGGCTACTCCCTCGGCGGGAACCTCGTGCTCCGGGCCGCCGCGCACCGCGAACGCGCGCCGGAGCTGCGCGCCTGTCTCGCCGTCTGCCCGCTCGTCGACGTCGCTCCGGTGGTCGACGCCCTCGACCGCGGGCCCCGGTGGGTCCGCGGGTACGTCCTCCGGAAGTGGCGGCGCGCCCTCGCCACGACCGCGGGCGACGCGAACGCCGACGGGCTCGCGGACGTCGGCACGATCGGGGAGCTCTGCGAACGGCTGGTCCGCCGGTCGACCGGCCGGGGCGACGCGCGGGACGCCCTCGCGCGCTACCGGCTGCATCGCGAGACGCTCGCCGCGCTCCCCGCCGCGACGCAGATCGTGGCGACGCTCGACGATCCGGTCATTCCCGTCGAGTCGATCCGGAGCCTCGTCGGCGACGGTCCCCCCGAGCTCGTCGTGACGTCCCACGGCGGGCACTGCGGATTCATCGAGGACTTCCGCCTCCGGGCCGCGATCGATCGGCACGTCGAGCGGTTCTTCTCGTCGCGGCTCGCGCCGGACGCCGGCGGAGGATCGGGCGGTCCCTGAGCGGATCGCCGGGCGACCGGTCGGTTCGAGTCCCGGCGTCGGTTCCCGAATTCGATCGCTCCTCGCGCCGTCGTCCGACACCCACGGGGCGACGGATCGAGGCGACTCGTCCCCCGGTCCGTCGCGCGCCGCGCGGCCGGGGACGGACCTCGGCCGGCGTGCGCCCGCCGGTCCGTCTCTCGGACCGGGGCCGAAGGTTCCGCGCGCCCGCGCGGAGGAAGGACCGCGACCTTGTCGATCTCCACTCCTCTCTCTCGTCTCGGAGCGGCGCGTCCGGCGCCGTCGTTTCTCGCGTTCGTCGCGCTCGTCGCCGGCTGGGGCGGGTCCGCGCACGCGGGAACC
>JBICIB010000377.1:0-3462 GCA_043101415.1 Planctomycetota bacterium JB042
GGATGTCCTCGTCGATCTGCCGCCGCGTCTGCGCCACGACCTCCTCGATCCGGCCCGGATGGACGCGGCCGTCCTCGACCAGCACCTCGAGCGACCGCCGCGCGACCTCGCGCCGGACCGCGTCGAAGCACGAGACGACGACCACCGCCGGCGTGTCGTCGATGATCAGGTCGACGCCGGTCATCTTCTCGAACGTCCGGATGTTGCGCCCCTCGCGTCCGATCAGGCGCCCCTTCATGGCGTCGTTCGGCAGCGTCACCGCGGACGTCGTCGACTCGAGCGTGTACGGGACCGAGAGCCGCTGCACGGCGCGCGAGAGGATCTTCCGCGCCCGCTCCTCCGCCTCCTCCTCCGCGCGCTCGACGGAGCGCCGCACGCGTTCGGCCCGCTCGGCGGCGAGCTCGTCGTCGATCCGCTCGGTCGCCCGGCGGACCGCCTCGTCCCGCGAGAGCCCCGCGGTCTCCAGCAGCTCGTCCCGCGCCCGCGCCCGGAGCGTCTCCAGCTCGATCCGCGCCGCCTCGAGGTCCGCCTCGCCGTCCTCCACCGCGCGGGCCCGGCCGGCCAGCTCCCGCTCGCGCTCGTCGAGCCGCTCCGCCCGCCGGTCGAACGCCGCCTCCTGCTCGCCGAGCCGCCTCTCGCGACGCTCCGCCTCCTCCGACCGGAGCGCCCCCCGCCGGTCGTCCTCCTCCCGCCGCCGCAGCTCCTCGTCCCGCGAACGGATCTCCGCCTCGCGGACGATCGCGTCCGCCTTGGCGCGCGCCTCGGCGAGGACCGACTCCTGGCGCCGGACGAGCGACGCCCGGAACGCGGCCAGGGAGAGCGCGAGGATGGCGGCGCCGATCAGCGCCCCGACGACGAGGGAGATGGGGTCCATGGGGAGGATCCTAGGGAAGGAGGCGGGCGGCGGGACCGGGCGGTGCGCTCGAGGGCCGGAGCGGGTCGTGGTGAGGGGCTGAGGACTGGGGGCTGGGGGCGGCGAGGCCCTCCGTCCGGCTGCCGCTCGGCGACGTCGGATCCTCGAACCCGCCTCGAGGCCTCGCAACCCCCCAGCCCCCAGCCCTCATTCCCCCGGACGCCAGCCTCCGGCCGCCAGCCGTTCGCGCCAGCGCTCCGTGTCCGCCCCTCGGACGCGGTAGGTCCAGCTGCCGGCGTCGGCGCCGCGGCCGCGGAAGAACGGGACCTCGCGGCCGCGGGTCACGTGGTGGCCGTCGAGGAAGCGGAAGACGACCTCGCGGTCGCGGGCGTCGAACTCGACCGAGCACCGGCGCGCCACGACGGTCTTCGAGAGCTGGCCGGACGGTCCGTAATTGTGGGCGATCACCTCCTCGAGCCCGTCCGGCCCGATCCCCCGGACCCGGTCGAACTCGAGTCGCCCGCCGCCCTCCGCGCGGAGCCGCTCGTTCAGCGCCGCGAGGAGCGGGCCGGGCTCGAACGGAGGCGAGGACGCCGGCTCGGGGGGCGGGGACGGGATCCCCGGCTCGTCGCTCGGGACGGCGACCACGTCGGCCGAAGGCGGGGGGACCGCCGCCGCGACGGAGGACGGGAGCGGCGTCGGTGCCCGAGCCGCCGGCGCGAGGGGGTCGGCCGCCGACGTCGGCGGGGCCGGGTCGGCGGCGACGTCCCGCGGGAGGACGTCGGCCGCCCGGACCTCGGTCACCTCCGCCATCGTCCCCACGGAGGCCGACCCCGGGAGGACGGCGGGGATGTCGAGGACGAGTTCGCCGGCGGGGAACGGCGAACGGACGCCCCGCACGACGGTGGAACCCCCGAGGAGCACGATCGCGCCGCGGGCGGTCTCCGGATCGACCCGGAACCGCGCCCGCGCGGCGTCGTGGAAGCCGATCGGGTACCCCTGGTCGTTCCGGATCTCGAACAACGCCCGGTCGAGGTGACCGTCGACGATCCCCTCCGCGCGGAGCAGCCGGATCCCGACGAGCCCCGCGTCCGCGAGGAACGTGTTCACCTCCTCCAGGCGTCGCTCGGCCGCCGTCCGCGTCGCGACCTCCTCCGGCGTCGGCGGCGCCGGCTCGGCGTCGGCGGCGCTCGACGCCTCGAGCAGCTCGGAGAGCTCGGTCCGCGCGAGGTCGCGGTCGATCAGCTCGGTCCGCGCCTCCTCGAGAGCGGACCGCGTCTCCGCGAGCTCCCGCTTCAGCGCGGCGAGCTCGGCCGCGCCGTCGTCCGTCGCGTCGCGCGCCGCGTCCCGCTCGGTCGCCGCCGCGGCCGCCTGCTCCTCGAGCTCGGCCATCCGTTCGCGAAGCCGCGCCAGCTCGACCTCCCGCGCCCGGTTCTCGTTCGCGAGCACGCGGTTCGCGGCGAGCCCCTGGTCGACCGCCTCGAGGATGCGCGCGCCGTTGTCGCGCAGCTCGATCGCGAGCGCCGCGGCGCTCCGTTCGCGCTCCTCCCGCGCGGAGGCGAGCCGCTCGATCTCCTCTCCGAGCGGACGCACCGTCTGGCGGTGGACGACCACGCCGCCGGCGACGAGCAGACCGCCCGCGAGGAGGACCGCGGCCGCCGTACGCCACGGCCCGCGCCGGCGCTCGCGGAGGAGCTGCTGGGCGAGCGTCGCCTGCGACTCGTGGAGCTGACGGAAGGTCCGGTTGAGCGCGTCGGTCGACTTCACCACGACGTCCGCGCGGTCTCCGCGCTCGAGCGCCTTCACCAGGCGTTCGTGCGACGCGTGCATCGCGTGGAGGAGCCGGGCGTGGAGGTCGAAGTGCCGGGAGAGGCGCTCGGGCAGCTCCTCGGACCCGCCGTCCCCTCCCGGCGCGAGGAGTCCCTCCCCGGGGGCCGGCGCCTCCTCGGCGTCGTCCGCTCCCTCGCCGCGCTCCGGATCGCTCGGCACCGTCAGTCCTCCCGCTCCCGCGGCTCCCGCGGGGCGGCCCCGTCGCCGGCGACCGCCGCGTCCTCGACCCGCGCCACCAGCGCCTCGCGGCCGGGAGCCTCGAGGAGGCGACGGAGCTCCGAGAGCGGCAGCGACTCCGGCCGGAGCCCGACCTCGATCCCGTCCGCCGCGAACCGCGCCTCGCGCACGTCCTCGATGCCGAAGCGCCCGTCGAACGCGACGATCGCGTCCATCATGCGGCCCGGACCGAGGGTCGTCCCGGCGAACGTCGCGAGGCCGCGCGAGACGAGCACGCTCGCCCGGACCCGGGGGGCGACCTCGTCGCCGACGACCGGCACGTCCGGGAACCGCCCGTCGGCCGTGACCACCTCGACCGACGGCGTCTCGAGCGCGAGCGCCGGCGCGCCGTCCTCGCCGACGTGGAAGACGACGAGGCGCAGCACGGAGCGGCCCGCCCGCTCCGGCGTGAGTTCCGCGAGCCGCTCTCGGTACCAGTGCGGGGGGGCCTCGCCGAGGCCGAGCGGCGCCAACCACGCCACGAAGTCTCCCCTCCGCCCCTCGAGCAGTCGGACGTCGGCGGGCGCCGCCTTCTCCCGCGGCGTCCTCCGCGCGGAGGCGCC
>JBICIB010000378.1:0-7364 GCA_043101415.1 Planctomycetota bacterium JB042
ACGCTCTTCCGATCTGTCTGGCAGACGCTCGCCGCCACGCCGGTGATCAGCTTGTGGCGGAGGCACGTCTCGAGCCCCCGCATCGTCTTGCTCAGGACCGCGGTCCCGCCGCGCCGCGCGTCGCTCACCTCCTCGGTCCCCTCGACGCTGATCAGCGGCGTCGCGTTCCCGATCCGGCGCAGCTCCTCGGCGACCTCGTCCGTGATGTAGTGGCCGTTCGTGAAGATCTGGAAGTAGCAGTCCGGGTGCTTCGCGAGGAGCCGCATCAGGTCGGGGTGCATGAACGGCTCGCCCCCGAGGATGCCGAAGAACGCGTTCCCCCGCGCCTTGGCGCTGGAGACGAGGCGGTCCATCTCCTCGAAGGAGAGCTCGTTCTCCGGCTGGCGGACGTCGACCCAGCACCCCTGGCACCGGAGGTTGCACCGGCTCGTGATCGAGAGGTAGAGGAACGGCGGGAAGACGACCCCCTGCTTCAGCCGCTTCTTGAAGAGCTGGACGGAGCGCATCCCCTTCCAGCCGAAGTTGTACGCGAACTTCCAGAGGAGCCGCGGCTCCGTCGAGCGGACCATTCGCCACGCGAGGTTCAGCACCGTCAGATCCCCCAGTCGTCCGCGCTCGGCGGCGGCTTCGGCGGGCCGTCGTTCACGGTTCGCGAGCGGCGCCGCCGCTCCTCGAGCTTCTCCTTCGCGCGCGCCGCCTTCGCCTCGATGTCCTCGACCGACGGGAGCGTCATCAGCACCTCGTCCGGGATGTCGAGCGTCTTGCCGAGCTCCTTCAGGCAGCGCTTCCGTTCGAGGAGCGCCTTCGACTCGTCGCGCTCGGTCGAGAACCGCTGGCGGGCGGCCGCGCTCCGGTCGCGCAGCGTCCGGTAGAGGTCGCCGCCGAGGAGGGCGGAGATGTCCGCCTTCATTGCCTCGCTCTTCAGGTCCTCCTCGGTGACCGGCGCGCCGTTGATCGGGCCCTTCTTGTACTTCGGGAAGAGGATCGCGGCCTCGGGACAGACCCGGGAGCAGGCGGGGCAGTCGGTCTTGCAGTTCGACTCGGTCCGGACCTCGATCTTCTGGTCGCCGTCGACGCCGTACACGTCGAACAGGCAGAACGTCAGGCACTGCATGCAGTTCGTGCACCGGTCGTAGTCGATGACCGGGAACCAGGGCTTCCACTCCCCGGGCGAGGTCGCGCCGGCGCGCGCGTTCGCGGCCTCGACGGCCGGGAGGACCGCCTCGACCCCCGCGGCGTCGTCGAGGTCGAACAGGTCGAGGTCGTCGGCCGCCGCGAGGCGCGCCCGCGCGTCCGGCGCGAACCGCCCGACGACGAGGTGCGGCGCGTCGTCCGCGGGCGCCACGGCGGCGCCCGCGGCGGGGCGCGTGACGGCGTGGCCGGCGTCGAGCAGGCCCTTCAGCAGATCGAGGCGCGCGTCGTCCTCGAGCGGAGCGCTCCCCGCCCCCTCGAACAGGACCACGCGGACGCGCGGCTTCGTCCCGGCGGCGGTCATGCGTCTCCTCCCGGGCCCGACGTCGCGGAACCCTCGGGGCGCGCGCCGTCGAGCAGCCGCGCGACGACCTCGTCGGCGCCCGACTCGCGCATGTTCAGGACCTCGACCCCGTCCTCCGGGAGCGGGAACCCGGCGC
This sequence comes from Planctomycetota bacterium JB042, assembly GCA_043101415.1. Taxonomy (GTDB): domain Bacteria; phylum Planctomycetota; class B15-G4; order B15-G4; family JADJEK01; genus JAUIEL01. The sequence continues at coordinate 1,632 of JBICIB010000378.1, forward strand.
CGTGGAACAGCCACCGGACCGCGCGCGGATAGCAGGCGGCGATCCGGACCGGGGTCTCCTTCCGGAGCCGGTCGAGAGTCTCGTCGTTCCGCGCCGCCAGCTCGCACAGGTCGGCGACCGCGTCGAACGCGGCGCCGGACTCGGCGAGCCGCGCGAGGACCTCGTCCTTCACCGCGTCGTCGATCACCTTCGCGTAGGCGCAGCGGCAATAGAGGATGCGGGGCGGGGTCACGACGGCGTCTCCAGGCGGTGGGTCGGGACCGGTCGGCCGGGGCGGAACGCCTCCCGGTGCTCGAGCTCGAGGCGGACCCCGTCGTCGGCGGCCGCCGCCTCGTCGAGCGTCGCGTCGAGCGCGCGTCGAAGCTCCTCGGGGTCGGTCTCGACCCGGAGGTTCAGGACGAGCGTGCCGCCCTCGACGTCCCCGTCGAGCCGCTCGCGCAGCGCGGGGCGCTCCTCGTTCCGGACCACGCTGACCGCCGCGAGGCCGCCGAGCGGGTCGCCGGGGTCGAGCGTCGCCTTGAAATGGGCGATGTCCGCGTCCCCTTCCGCGAGCAGTCTCGCGACGAGCCGCTCGGCGAGGCGCTCGAGCCACGCGTTCGCGTCGAACGGCCGGGGCGCGGTGACGCGGAGCGTCGCGTTCAGCCAGCCGAGGAGCGCCTCCCCCTCGGCGTACCGGTCGTAGTCGACGTCCATCGCCCGGTCGTGGGGGAGGGGGGTCGACTCGATCGCGTCGAACCAGGCGTCGAGTCCGTCGCCCGTCCGGGCGGAGACCCGGAAGCGGCGGGCGCGCGGGAACCGCTCGCCGAGCGCCGCGTCGAGCTCGCCGGCGAGCGCCGGGTCGAGCGCGTCGGCCTTGTTGACGACCAGGAGGTGCGCCTCCTCGAGCTGCTTCTCGAACACGTACCGCACCTTCTCGGAGAACGCGCGGCCGTCGCGGAGGCCGAGAACCCGCGCCGCGCGGAGCGGGTCGACGAGGACGCTGAGCGGCGACACCTCGTACGCGTCCCCGTACAGACGGCGGAGCGGGTAGCCGACGGTCGCGACCAGGTCGGTGCACGACCCGACCGGCTCGGCGAGGAAGACGTCGGGCCGGGTCGCCGCGGTGAGCTGGTCGGCCGCCGCCTTCAGCGACGGGAACCGGCAGCAGAAGCACCCCCCGGTGATCTCCTCCACCGCGAACCCGCGGGCGCGGACGAGCGCGGTGTCGACGAGGCCGGTGCTCTGGTCGTTCGTGATGAGGCCGACCGTCCGCCCCTGCCGCCGGAGCCGGTCGGCGTAGCGGAGGATCGCCGTCGTCTTCCCCGCGCCGAGGAAGCCGCCGATCATGACGTAGCGCGCGGTCACGAGGCCCTCCCCATCATGCGGTCGATCGTCGAGTCGAGGAACCGGGCGTACCCCTCGGCGTCGAGCGCGGAGTCGGGCGCCGTCCCCTCGACCCGGTAGAGCCACGCGTCGTCGTACGGGGCGCGGTGGATCTCGCCGACGAGCTCGTCGAGCGCCTCGTTCCCCCCGCGGAACCGTCCGGCGAGCGGCGAGTAGAGCTCGGTCACCGCCTTGAACCCCTCGGCCCAGCCGACGACGTCCCCCTCCTCGACGGCGCTCCCCTCCGGCCGCTCGAAGTCGAACTCGACGATCTCGCCGAGCATCCGGGTCGCGAACCGCGTGAACCCGACCCGGCACGCCCCCTCGCCCTCGGGGAGGATCCAGAAATGGGCCTCGGTGTACCGGCGATCGAGCGGGAGCCGCGTGGAGAACCGGGAGCGGCGGTAGGGGAGGAACGGTCGCGTCAACGGGGACCCCAGGGCGAGCGGCTTCGAATCAGTGTAGCAGTCCGGCGGCGGCGGCAAGGGAGGCGCGGGGAAAGCGCAGGGCGGCGCATCCGGTCGCGCCACGGGAGCGAACGCTCCGGGCGAGGCTCCTTCCGCGCGGGATCGGCTCCCATGACTCCTCCGTTCGTCGTCCTCGGCTCGTCCCACGTCCGCTGCTCCCTTCGGGCCTCCTCGGGCCGTCGCGCGCTCGTCCTCGGGCTCGCCCTCCTGCTCGGCGCACTCGCCGCGCCGCTCGGCGGCGCCTCGGACTGGCCGCAGTGGCGAGGCCCGACCCGGGACGGCCGCGTCGACGGCGCGCCCTGGCCCGACCGCCTGCGCGACGGACGCCTCGCGCGCCGGTGGACGGTCGAGCTCGGTCCGAGCTACGCCGGGCCGATCGTGGCCGGCGACCGCGTCTTTACGGTCGAGACGCGCGACGAGGAGGAGGAAATCGTGCGCGCCTTCGATCGGACCACCGGCGAGACGCTCTGGCGGACCGCCTGGGAGGGGGCGATGGACGTGCCGTTCTTCGCGGCGCGGAACGGATCGTGGGTCCGCTCCACCCCGGCGTTCGACGACGGCGCGTTGTACGTCGCGGGGATGCGCGACGTGCTGGTCCGGCTCGACGCGGAGACCGGTGAGGAGGACTGGCGGGTCGACTTCCCCGCGCGGGACGGGACGCCGCTCCCGACGTTCGGGTTCGTGTCGTCCCCCCTGGTCGTCGGCGACCACGTCCTCGTCCAGGCGGGGGCGGCGCTGGTGAAGCTCGACAAGGCGACCGGGGAGACGGTCTGGCGGAGCCTCGACGACGGCGGCGGCATGATGGGGAGCGCCTTCTCCTCGCCGATCCTCGCCTCCCCGGGCGGCGTGAGCCAGTTCGTGGTGCAGACCCGCACGCACCTGGCCGGGGTCGCCCCGGAGGACGGCGGGGTCCTCTGGCGCCGGGAGATCCCGTCGTTCCGCGGGATGAACATCCTGACGCCGACGGTGATCGGCGACGCCGTCTTCACCGCCACCTACGGCGGCCGGTCGCGGCGCCTCGACCTCGCCCCGAGCGACGCCGGCGTGACGGTGCGGCAGGCGTGGGAGGGGCGGACCCAGGGGAACATGACCTCGCCCGTCGTCGTCGACGGGCACGCCTACCTCCTCACGCGTGGCAACCGTTTCACCTGCATCGACCTGACCGACGGCGAGGTCCGCTGGACGTCCGGTCCGACCGGGGACGACTACTGGTCGCTCGTCCGGCAGGGGGACCGCATCCTCGCGCTCGCGAACACGGGGATCCTCCGCCTCGTCGCCGCGTCTCCCGACGCGTACGACGTCCTCGACGAGGTGCGGGTCTCGGAGGCCGACACGTGGGCCCACCTCGCGGTCGTGGACGGCGCGCTGTTCGTCCGCGACCGGTTCGGGTTGAGCGCGTTCGACTGGCGCTGAGGGATCGGGCGACCCTCGCCGGGCCGCGTCGCTACGATGCGGCCCGTGCGGATCGTGGCGGTGCGTGCCGATTCGGCGCATCGCGAGTCCGGTCCGGTCCGAGGAGGACGCCGTCGCGCGGCGTCGAGCCACGGATCGTCCGGCACGCGGTTCGCGCGGACGACGAGATTCTCCCCGTCCCCGGAGCCGAGCGCCGATGATCTCCGCCTGCCTCGCCTGGTCCCTCCTGCTGCAGCCGGCGCCGGTCGAGCCCCCCGTCGCGCCGCCGGCCGAACCGACCTCCGAACCGACTTCCGAAGCGCGGGCCGAACGCGTGGTCCTGAGGAGCGGCGCCGCGTTCGAGGGGCCGGTCGCCGCCGGCGAGGAGGGGGCGCTGTCGATCGACCTCGGTTTCGACGTCGTCCTCGTGCCGGCGGCGGAGGTCGAGTCGCGGTCGCCGCTCCGCCCGGCGGGCGCGCCGGTCGAGCTCGTCCTCGACGACGCGGCCCGGGAGGCCGACGACGGCGCGGTCCGACCGTCGCGCGCCGGCCCCGAGAGGCTCTGGCGCGAGGCGGACGACGCGACGGTCCTGGCGCTCGACGACGCGGTCCGCGCGGTCGGGGAGGCGGTGGTGTTGGTCCGGACGCCGGTCTCGCTCGGTTCCGGGTTCGTCATCCACCCGGAGGGGTACCTCGTCACGAACGACCACGTCGTCGAGGGATCGAACGAGCTGACGGTGATCGTCTTCCGGCAGGCGACCGACGGGCTGGCGAAGGACGAGTACAAGAAGGTCCGGATCGTGGCGACGGCCGAGCTGCTCGACCTCGCGCTCCTGAAGCTCGAGACCGAGGACGACGAGCGGTTCGTCTCCGTCCCGCTCGGCGACTCGCACGCGGTCGAACAGGGCGAGCCGGTCTTCGCGGTCGGCAACCCGATGGGCCTGGAGCGGAGCCTGAGCGAGGGGATCGTCGGCCTCCGGTCGCGGCTCCTGAGCGGGCAGTCGTACGTGCAGACGACGGCGGCGCTCAGCCCCGGGAACAGCGGCGGCCCGCTGTTCGACCGGCGCGGCGCGGTGATCGGCGTGAACTCGCTGAAGATCGTCGCCCAGGGCGCGGAGGGGCTCAGCTTCAGCATCCCCGTGAACCGGGTGAAGGCGTTCCTCGACGACCAGGAGGCGTACGCGTTCGACCCGCTGAACCCGAACTCGGGCTTCCGTTACTACGCGCCGCCCGAGCAGCCGGACCGGGACGACGCCGCGGAGGGCGGACGATGAACCGCCGACTCGCCGGACCGATCGCCGGGACGGCCGTCGCGCTGGCGACGCTCGCGCCGTGGTCGGCGGCCGAGGCGCCGGAGGGGGACCTCGCCGCCGTCCTGCCGCACGGGACGATGGTCTACGTCTACGTCGAGAGCGTGCAGCGCGCGCTCGACGTCGACCCGGACGGCGACCTCCGCCGGCTGCTCGACCACGAGGCGGTCCGGCAGGCGTTCGAGCGGGCGTACGAGGCGCTCGGCGTGCTCGACGACGAGGAGGTCCTCCTCGGCCTCGACCTCGAGGAGCGGGAGCTCGGACGCCTCTTCTCCGGCCGCCTCGCGGTGGCGATCCCGGAGATCGTGCTCGCCGAGTCGGACGTCGAGGCGGAGGCCGCCTCGGCGCGGGTCGAGCTGTCGCTCGACGTGCCGCGCGGCGCCGTCGTGCTCGCCGACTTCGGCGGGACGCGCGACCGCCTGGAGGAGCTGCTCCGGAACGCGGCGAAGATGGTCGCGGAGGAGTCGGAGAACAACCGGGCCGACCTGGTGATCGACGAGTTCGAGGGGACGCGTCTCTACGCGATCGAGGTCGAGACGATCGACGGCGAGGTCGAGGAGCCGTCGTGGATGGCGCTGGTCGAGGACGTGCTGGTGCTGGCGACGGAGGAGGGGACCGCGCGGAGCTACGTCGACCTCGTCCGGAACGGCGCGCCGGAGGGCGGGCGGCTGCTCGACGACGCGCGGTACCTCGACGCGGTCGAGCGGATGGGGGAGACGCAGGCCCGCGTGTACGTCAACCTCGGCGAGTTCCTCCCGCTGGTGAACCGTCTGATCCGTCAGGGGATGGACCGGCTCGGCGACCGGGCCGAGCCGTTCGTCACGACCGACGACCTGATCGAGGGGCTCCGGCTGGAGGCGTTCCAGTCCGGCTTCCTCGGGCTCCGGTTCGCGGACGACGAGGCGGGGTTCGTGCTCGGGCTGACCCACGTGGAGACCGAGCGGGGGTTGCCGGCGCTCTTCGCGTACGCGGACGCGGGGGTCGAGATCCCGACGTACTTCAGCCCCGAGTTCCACTCCGGTTCGATCACCACGCTCGACCTGACCCGCCTCTACGAGAACGTCGTCGCGATGGTGAAGAAGATCTCCCCGTACGCCCACACGGTCATGGAGACGTGGCTCGCCTCGGTCGAGGACGAGTACGGGATCGCGCTGCGCGACGCGGTGCTCGGGAACTTCGCGCCGCTGATGGTCGAGTTCGTCG
>JBICIB010000379.1:0-4369 GCA_043101415.1 Planctomycetota bacterium JB042
CGCTCGAGGTGGTCCCTCCGCGCGGCTGGACCGGTGTGACCGGCTGGGGCGGGGTCGGGCGGGGGAAACGGACCTGCGCCGTCCCCGCCGACGCGACGAACACGCTGATCGCCTTCGGCGTCCCGACCGCCTCCGCGAGCCGGAAGGCGGCGGGGACGTCGTTCGACGTGGTCCAGTTCGGCGCGAAGGACGACGTCACCGGCCGGATCCTCGACGTCGTCGGCGCGCTCCTCCCCGCGTACGCCCGGACGACCGGCCACCCGATCGAGCGCCCGACCCGGATCGTCGTCACCCCCGCCGGGAGCGGCGGCGACCGGACCGACGGCGCGATCTGCATCCGGCACTCCGAGATGACGGCCGAGCGCGTCGCGTCGCCGGGGATCACGACGTTCCTCGCGCACGAGCTGTTCCACCACTGGCTCGGCGGCGCCCTCCCGGCGGCCGACCCGTCGCTCGTCTGGCTGAAGGAGGGGTTCACGGACTACCTCGCGCACTGGCACGCCGCGTCCCTCGGACTGATCACCCCGGAGGAGCTGGCGAGGAAGGCGCTCGGCTGGAGCCGGACGATGGCGGCGACCGAGTCGTGGCGCGAGATCGACTTCACCGCGGACGGGAACGCGTGGCGCGACGGCGGCGCGGTCGAGGAGGTCGCGTACCAGGGCGGCGCGCTGCTCGCCCTCGCCCTCGACGTCGAGCTGCGGGAGGCGGGGAGGCCGGGGCTGCCGGCGCTCGTCGCCGATCAGCTCGCCGCGGGCGGGGACGTGACGCACGACCGTCTCCGCGACTGGCTCGCCGCGCAGGGCCTCGCGTCGTTCCGCGCCGACGTCCTCGCCGGACGGCGACGCCCCGACGCCGCCCCGACCCTCCGCAGGCTCGGCTTCCGCGACGCGGAGATCGACGCGCCGCTCACCTACCTCGGCTTCCGCACGGACGCCGAGGAGCCGTACTGCACCGTCCTCGAGATCGACCGCGCCAGCCCGGCCGCCCGCGCCGGCGTCCGGGTCGGCGACGTCCTGACCGGATGGTGGCCGACCCGGGGCGACCGCCCCGAGATCGGCCCGTCGGTCGAGACGCGCTTCCGGTTCGGGATGACGATGTTCGACCCGGAGGCGAAGGAGGTCCACCTCGGCGTCCGGCGGAACGGCGAGGACCGGACCATCGACGTCGCGCCGCGCCTCGAACGCGGCGGCGTCCGGCGCGGCTTCGCCCCGACCGAGGCGACCGCGGCGTACCTCCGATACGAGACGCCCTGACCGTCCGCGTCAGATCCAGACGCCGCTGATCCGCCGCCGACGCGGCGCCCGGTCGACCGCCGCGAACCCGCGCGGGCCGAACCCGCCTCCGGGCGCCGCCAGCGGACGCACCCGCTCGGGAGGGACCAGCCGCAGCAGCCGCTCGACCCGCTCCTCCGTGGTCGGGTGCGTCCGGAGCCACGACGGCGCCGACGTCGTCGGCCGGTTGACGAAGATCCGCTCGAACCACCCCGCTTGCAGCCGCTCCATCTTCCGCAGCGCGCGCGCCAGCCACTCCGGGCGACCGGTCAGCTCGGCCGCCTCGAGGTCCGCGTCGAACTCGCGCGACCGTGACAGGGCGAGCTGCAGGAGCGCGGCGACCGTCGGCGCGAGCATCAGGAGGAGGAAGCCGAGGAACCGGACGTGCAGGCCTCCGAACAGCCACATCGGCAGGAGGAGGAACATCATGAACTGCGCGGCCGACGCGAGCGCCCCGGTGATCCGGGTCACCATCGCGGCGAGGTTCATCACCCGGAGGTCGTCGCTGGCGACGTGGCCGATCTCGTGCGCGAGGACCGCCGCGAGCTCCTCGCCGTCGAGCGCCCGGAGGAGCCCGTCGGTCACCGCGATCACCGCGTCGTCGCGCCGACCGGTGGCGAAGGCGTTCAGGACTCGGGTCGGGACGTAGTGGAGCGTCGGGGCCCGCCGAAGCCCGGCCCGACGCGACAGCTCGGCGACGATCGCGTGCAGCTCGGGCGCGGACGCCGGCGAGAGCGGCCGCGCCCCGTGGAGCCTCAGCACGAGACCGGTCGACACGGTCGGGCCGACGACGGCGACGCCGACCGTGAAGGCGAGCGCCAGGACCACGCCGAGCGGACCGAGCACCAGGTGACCGACGCCGGCCAGCAGGAGCGCCAGCCCCCCGAGCAGCACCAGCGTCTGGGTCAGGTTCTCGCGTCGATGTTCTCGAAGCCGTTCCGCGTCCATCGCTCGAATCGATAGGCTCTCCGACCATGGAAGTGCATCAGATCGTCGGATTCGCCCTCCTCTTCACCGGCGCCCTCGACGCGGGGATCGGCCTGTTCGTGGTCGGCCCGAAGCTTCCCGCCGACCGGCGCCCGGTCGTCGTCGGCGCGATGATCCTCGGCGCCGTGGTCATGGCCGCGCTCGGGGTCGCCTTCCTCCTGAAGTGGATTCCGATCGGCGGCGCCTGACGCCGACTCACGCCCGCTCCTTCGTCACGTCGACGCGCCGGCCCCGCGCCACCCGGAGCAGGTCCGTCGGCGCGACCTCGAACAGCGTCGGCGGCGTCCCTCCCGCGGCGAAGACGGAGTCGAACCGGAACAGCCCCTCGTCGACCAGGACGTCGACCGGGCGGAGGTGGCCGCACGGCGCGACGCCCCCGACGACGAACCCGGTCACCTCGAGCACGGTCTCCGGCGAGGCCTGCCGGACGCGGCGCCGCCCGACCCCCCGTTCGTCCGCGAGTCTCCGGTGGTCGACGACCCGGTCCCCCGGCGCCAGGACCACGAGCGGCGTCCCGTCGACCGCGAAGACGAGGCTCTTCGCGATCCGCCCCACCTCGCATCCGAGCCGCTCCGCCGCCGCGGCCGCCGTCGGCATCGGCACGTCGAACCGGACGATCTCGATCGCGACGCCGGCGGCGGCCGCCGCGCGCCGGACGCGCTCCTCGGGACTCGACGGCGCGTCGGTCATCGTCCATCCTCCCGATCCTCCTCGTCGTCCTCCCCCCCGCCGTCCTCTCCGCCGTCGACCTCGTCGAGGAACGCGGCGAACGTCTCCGTCTCCCGCAGCGGTCGGAGGAACCCCATCGACCGGAACTCCTCCGCGTACGGGAAACCGAGGTCGAGGGCGGTCCGGCCGAGGTCGGCCGCGAGCGCGGCGTACCGCTCCGACGGGACGTCGGTCCGTCCCGCGCGCGCCGCGGCGTCGAGCGTGCTCGCGATCGCGCCGATCGCCTCGGTGCAGGTCTCCCAGCGCGTCGAGTTCTCCGGCCGGTGCGCGGAGAGGAGCGCGAGCGCCTCGTCGTCCCGTCCGAACGCCGCGTGGACCTCCGCCTGGAGCAGGCGGGCCCGCCGGAGCAGCGACACGAACTGCGGGTTCCCCGGCGAGACGGCGACGACCTCCTCCGCCTCCGCCCGCGCCGCGTCGGCGAGCTCCTCGGCCCCCCGGAAGTCCCCCTCGCGGATCCTCCGGACCGCGAGGTTGTTCAGGAGCGTGCCGAGGTTGCTCCGGATCTCGACCTGGCCGGGGAACCGGACGGTCAGCTCGGCGAGCAGCTCGCGCGACCGCTCGAACGCGTCGAGCGCCTCCTCCCCACGTTCGACGAGCTCCAGGGTGACGCCGATGTTGTTCCACGCCGTCGCGAGCTCCCACCGGAACCGGACCGTGGCGGGGAACCGCTCGGCGATCGTCCGGAGCGGCTCGACGTTCGCGCGGTACCCCTCCAGCGCTTCCTCGACCGCGCCGGTCCGCCGGAGCGCCGACGAGAGGTTGTTGCGCGCCGCGCAGAGGAGGAGCACCGGCTTCGGGTCGTCCGGCGCCCGCTCGACGAGGGACGACAGCAGTCCGACCGCCCGGCGGAGGTGGTCGAGACTCGGCACGATCAGCTCGTCCCGTTCCGGGGCCCGACGGTAGAGGAACAGGCCGTACTCGGTGCAGACCCGCGCGAGCTCGCGCGTCAGGTTCTCGTCGTCCGGCGCCGCGGCGTGCAGCGCGTCGAGCCGTTCGATCGCCGCCCGGTACCGCGCGTCGGCGCCGTCGAGGTCGGCCCGGCGCGACCGGCTCGCGGCGAGCAGCGCCGTCGCGTGCGCGGCCAGCCGCGCCGCGCCGGCGGCGTCGCCCTCGACCGGCGAGACGGTCTCCAGCGCCTCGCTCGCCGCGCGCTCCGCGTCGTCGTCGCGTCCGAGCTCGCCGGTCTCCTTCGCCAGCGCGACGAGCGCCTCGGCGAGGTCGAGGCGCGCCCCCGACGACGGCGCCTCGGCGGCCAGCGTCCGGAACCGCGCGACCGCCTCGTCGAGCGCGGCGATCGCCTCGTCGGCGCGTCCGAGTTCGCCGCGCCGGCCGCCGCCCCGCGCCCGGGCCGGGGCGGCGGCCCGCCGCGTCGCCGGGTCGTC
>JBICIB010000380.1:0-5958 GCA_043101415.1 Planctomycetota bacterium JB042
CTCTTCCGATATGCAGGGAGATCTTCGCATCGACCGATGCTGGTGCGCGGCCCGCGGCGCCGACGGGTCGATCGGCGTCCTGCCGTTCCACGGGCGGGGGGCGCCCGGCGCGGCCGAAGCGACGGAGGGGACGTCGGAGGAGTCGACCGACGACACGCGACCGGCGTCCGGGCCGCGCGAGGTCATCGTCGGGACCGGCCCGGTTCGCCCCCGGGGGGCGTTCGAGGAGCCGACGCAGATCTTCCACGCGCTCGGGGGCCGGGACGGGCGACCGCAGCCGAACGTGCTCCTCCGGATCGACGGCCGGGCCCGCGCCGGGACGGTGATCGCGACGGTGAACGAGCTGCGTCGGTTCGGGAGCAGGATCGTGTTCGCCGCGGGACGGGACGCCGCCGCCGGGCCCGACGCGGGCGGACCGTGGATCGTCGTCCGCGGCGCGGTCGTTCCCGACGATCCGGCCCGCCCCTCGCCCGGCGAGGTCGTCGCCGGCGACCCGCGTCGGAATCCTCCGTGGAGGATGCCGTGAAGCTCCGCCGCCTGTTCGGCCTGGACCGCTCCCGCGCCTGGGGCGCCGGCAAGAAGGCCGGCACCTTCTCCCGGCGTCGCGGTCTCGCCGAGTTCGAGCGGCTCTTCCCGCCCGGGTCGGTCGAGGGCATTCTCCGCGAGGCGACCGGCGACCCGGTGCGGGTCGTCGAGATCGGCTGCGGCGAGGGGAAGCTCCTCCTCGACCTCCTGAAGCGCTTCCCGGGGCTCGAGGCGCACGGGATCAACCTCCGCCCCTGGCCGGCGATGACGGGCCGCGACTCGTTCCGCGACGCGGCGCTCCGGTACGGCGTCTTCACCCGGGACGAGCTGGTCGGCGTCGAGCTGCCGCACGCGTGGTTCCACGACGCCGAGGAGCTCCGGTTCGAGGACGCGTCGGTCGACCTCGTCGTGAGCCAGGTCGCGATCCCGTACGTCCGGCGCAAGGACCGGCTCCTCGAGGAGACCTGGCGCGTCCTCCGCCCGGGCGGCCGCGCGCTGCTCCACCTCGACACCCGCGCCCCCGCCGCGCCGGACTTCCTTCGCGTCCCGACCCCGCGCTTCGTCGTCTACCGGGACGGCGTACGGGTCGACGTCGAGACGCTCCTCGCCGAGCGCCGCGACGCCGGCTTCGACGTCCGGTACGAGGAGACCGCGCCCGAGGCGAAGCACGGCCGCGTCCGCGCGCTCGTCCGGTTCGAGAAGAACGTCGATCTTCCCCTCTCCCTCGGCCTGAGCTTCGACGAGTCGTCGTCGATCCCGCTCCACCCGCTCAAGCCGAAGTCGGGACCGAACCCGACGTTCTTCGGACACCGCTCGGTCTTCGTGGAGAGCGGGGAAAGAGCGCGCTGAAGCGGCCGGGAACCTCGAGCTGCCCGCGCTGGTGTCAGGCACCCACCAGGGGCGTCAGACCCCACGACTTGCAAGCGGTGGTGTCTGACCCCACCCCACTCATTCTCGTATCGGCGAGCGCTCTGGGCGGACTTTGAAGGGCATTTCACGGGAGTCCGGGGCAGGCCGCCCTCCGGTCCCGGGGCCCGGGCGGGGTGCGGCGTGCTTCGATCGCGGCCAGGGCCGGATCCTGCACGTGAGTGGGGTGGGGTCAGACGCCACCGCGCGCAGGTCGTGGGGTCTGACGCCATCGTGTTCTAGGATCGCCGGGGATGCTGCCGATCGTCTCGAGGTTCCATCCGCTCCCCGACTTCCTGATCCTCGGGACGCAGAAGGGGGGGACGACGTCGCTCTACCGCTGGCTGGCGGAGCATCCGGACTTCCGGGCGGCGCGGACGAAGGAGGTCCACTACTTCGACAACCGCTTCGACCGGGGGGCGGGGTGGTACCGAGCCCACTTCCCGCCGTTCTGGCGGCGCGGGCGGGGGACGATCACGGGAGAGGCGACGCCCTCCTACCTGTTCGCGCCCCTGGTGCCGGAGCGGGTCGCGGCGACCCTCCCGCGCGCACGGTTCGTCGTGCTCCTGCGCGACCCGGTGAAGCGCGCGTACTCGCACTACCACCACAACGTCCGCATGGACCGCGAGCCGCGCTCGTTCGCCGAAGCGGTCGCGGAGGAGGTGCGGGCGCTCGACGCGGGTCCCCCCGCGGACGGGGAGGAGCCGGCACGCTTCCGGCGGAGCGCCTACGTCGAACGCGGGCTGTACGACCGGCAGCTCGAGCGGTGGGAACGGTCCGTCGGCCGCGATCGGATGCACGTCGAGTTCAGCGAGCGGCTCTTCGCGCGCCCGGCCGAAGTCCTGACGGAGATCGCGGAGTTCCTCGACCTGCGCCCGCACGCCTGGGAGCGGACCGAGACGCGCCGGGCCCACAACCGTTATCCGTACGACCCGCTCGACCCGGCCGTCGCGGCGGACCTGGCCGCGTGGTACCGACCGCACGACGAGCGACTCGCGGCGCGGCTCGGCCGCGCCCTCCCCTGGCGGTGACCCGGCTCACTTCGTCCGGCCGAGGTACCCCATCTGCTCCAGCTCGTCGCCGGTCTCGGCGTCGAGCGCGTCGCGATCCAGCACCTTCGGCTTCGGTCCGATCGGCGCGGCCGCCTCGCGGTGGGCGGCGAGCATCGCCGAGAACCGATCGGCCTCCTCCGGCCGGCGCCAGGCGAGGTTCCGGGACTCGCCCGGATCGGCCGCGAGGTCGTACAGTTCGCGGCGGAGGTCCGAGTTCCGGTGTGCCGACAAGGAGTGCGGCAGCCGCTTCCCGGGGAGCAGGACGTTCCTCCAGCCGAGCGCCGCGCTCGGGTCGAGTCCCTCCGCCCGCTCGAGGTACTTGGCGTCCCCGAGCCGGACCCCCCGGATCCCGTGCCTCCGACCGGAGCGGGCGGAGACGAAGGTCGGCGTTCCGGCGTCGGCCGTCGCGCCCGGGAGGAGCGCGGGGGTGAACGGCGTCCCGTCGACGGTCTCCGGGATCGGCACGCCGACCAGCTCGAGGAGCGTCGGCATCAGCGAGACGAGCGAGACCTCTTCGCCGCGACGGACGTCCCGGGCGAGCCCCGGCCCGCGCACGACGAGCGGGACGTGGACCTGCTCTTCGTACGGGAAGAGCCCGTGGTTGAAGTAGGCGTGGTGCTCGTCGATCGACTCGCCATGGTCGGCGGTGAAGACGACGACCGTGTCGTCGGCGTGTCCGAGGCGGTCGAGCGCTCGCAGGACGTCGCGGATCGCCTCGTCGGTGAAGGCGATCTCTCCGTCGTACCGCGACACGTACTCGTCGAGGTCGGTCTTCGCCGCGTCGAGCCAGACCGACCGATGGATCCCGTCGATGTAGTCGTCCTCGAGCATCGGGAGGTCGGGTCGGTCCCCGAGCCGGCCGTCGAGCGCGTCCCCCTCGAACCGTTCGCGGTACCCCGGGGGCGGCCGGTACGGCGAGTGGGGGTCGATGAAGTGCACGTAGCCGAACCACCGATCGTCCCCGCGCTCCTCCAGCCACTCCAGGAACGTGTCGCGGACGCGGCCGGCGTGCTTGTCGACCCGCCGGCCGGGCTCCTTGATCCGCCGCACGGACGTGAACCGATCGAACCCCTGGTGGTAGTTGAACACCTCGGCGACGTTCACGTTCGCGCTGACCCCGCAGGTGGCGAACCCGGCGCCCGAGAGGATCTCGGCGATCGTCGTCGCCTCGTCCGGCAGGACGGTCGAGGTTCGGTGGACGCGGTGGGTCTGCGGCCAGGTCCCGGTGAAGAACGACGCCACCGCCGGGGAGGTCTTCGGCTTCGGCGTCGCGGCGCGTTCGAACAGCACCCCTTCCCGGGCGAAGGCGTCGACGTGCGGGCTGGTGTCGCGCGGGTAGCCGTAGCAGCCGAGGTGATCCGCCCGGAGCGTGTCGACCAGGAGGACGAGGAGGTTCCTCGCCGGCGGCGGCGGGTCGCGGGGAGGGGGGGATGCCGCGCGCGAGGTCGCGGCGCGCGCCTCGCCCCCGTCCCGGACGACGCCGGAGCGCTCGCCCGCGACCCGCGTCGCCGCGAGGAGGATCCCGGCGACCGCCAGCACCGCGACGCCGGCCGCACCCGCCCGCGACCGGACGGTCGGCGTCCGCGCCGCGGCGACCCCTCCCGCCAGCAGGGCGACCGCGGCCGCCGCGGCGCCGAACGCGGCCAGCGCCGGCCCCCGGACGTCGTCGAGGTGCCGGAACGCCTCGACCGCGGGGATCGCGGCGCCGAGCAAGGCGGCGACCCCGGCCGCGGCGCGCGGACGCCCGCGCGCGAGCGGCAGCGCCACCAGACCGCCGACGAGCGCCGGAACGGAGAACGCGAGCACGATCAGCAGGAGGTACCGGAGCCGCGCCGCGGGGGGGAGGGCGTCGAGCAACGCGTTGTCGGCCCGGGCGGCGAAGCCCGCCTCGACCGCATGCACGACGAGCGCGGCGGCGGCGGCGTAGGCGAACGGTCGGAGGAGCGGGGCGGGAGGAGGCGGGTCGGACGGCATGGGCAGGAGGATAGCCGCCGGACCGGCCGGGCCGAAACGGGAACGGGACCGGCCGGCGCGCGCCGACCGGCCCCGTCCCCGCCGTGTGCTCCGCTCAGGGGCAGAACGTCGCCTGGACGCCGTTCCCCCCCTGGAGGTTCCCGCCGAACCCGGGGTCGCGCCCGACGCACTGGAACATCCGGGTGAACCCGACCTGCGCGGCGGTCACGGGGATCGGGATGCTCGCCGCCCCCGACGCGTCGGTCTGGAAGTAGATCCGCTGGAGCACGTTCCCGACGAGGACGGTGAAGCCGGGCGTCGGGACGCTCGTCTGGGACGTGCCGAGGAAGACGACCCCGAACGCGTTCGGGGAGAAGCCGCTCGCGGTGATCGCGAAGTTCCCGGTCGACGCGGACGGGACGCCGGACCACCCCGTCGTCCCGACGCTCCCGGAGGAGCCGAGCTCGCCGGACCCGTACGTCGTCGGCATCGGGCAGGGAGGAGCGTTCGGGTCGAGGCCGTCGATCGCGGTCTGACCGGTCCCGGCCGGGTCGAGGAACGCCTGGACCTGGGACCACTCCGACTGGAGGCGACCGTAGTAGTCGTCGAACGGGTAGCCGCACGCCGCCGCTCCGCCCCAGAGCTGCCCGATGAACCGTCGATTGTGGTCGTACAAGGGACATCCGGACGACCCCGGCTGGGTCACGCCGAGGTCCCACTGGAAGATCCGCCAGTCGGTCCCGCTCTTGCCGGGCGAGTTGTCGTCGAAGCTGATCTTCTTCGGCAGTCCCTGCGGGTGGTGGATCGTCGCCGTGTTCGGCGGCGTCGTCCCGCTCCGGTCCCAGCCGGCGAGGTAGTGGCCGTAGCTCGACGGGATGGTCGGGGTGATGCGGACCAGGCGGTAGTCGATGCCGGAGCTCGTGGCGAGCTGGGTCGAACCCTGGACCGACTGGTTCGACGGCGCCGAGCCGGTGCCGCATCCGGACCGCTGATAGTTGAACAGGAAGACGGCGTTGTTCAGGTTGCCGCAGTGGTTCGCCGTGATGAACAGCTGATCGCCGTTCAGGCTCGTGTTGTTCAGCATCGATCCGGTGCAGAGCGAGCCGTTCGACAGCAGCCGCATCACCGCGTCGCGCTGGTTCTCCCAGCCGGCGCCGGCCGGGCAGTTCACGTCGGTCTCGCACGAGCCCTTCGTCTGCGTCCCGCCGCCCGCCTTCAGGTGCACGAAGACGTCGCGGTAGCCGAACCACATCCGCC
Source organism: Planctomycetota bacterium JB042 (assembly GCA_043101415.1). Classification (GTDB taxonomy): domain Bacteria; phylum Planctomycetota; class B15-G4; order B15-G4; family JADJEK01; genus JAUIEL01. The sequence goes on from JBICIB010000380.1 coordinate 5,694, forward strand.
CGATCGTGAGCGCGCCCGGCTCCTCGACGGCGGGCGGGACGACGAGCTCGTAGGTGACCGCCGTCCCGGGGATCGGGAGGTGCTGGAACTCGCGGTTCGCCTTCACGTTCAGCGCGTTGTACTGGCCGAGGACGTTCTCCCGCGCGTCGTCGTAGACGTACAGCTCGGCGCCGTCCCGGAGGTCGAAGGTCGAGAACTCGGCGTGCAGGGAGTACGCGTTCTCGGCGGTGACGCGGAGGCGCCAGACCCGGCCGCCGTTCGGGAG
>JBICIB010000381.1:0-8171 GCA_043101415.1 Planctomycetota bacterium JB042
TACGCCTCGAACACCTCGTCGCCGTTCTTCAGGCCGACCCGCACGCCGCCGACGTCGGTCTTGTGCGCGAACTTCTCCGACTCCGCCTTCAGCACGACCGGGTAACCGGCCTCCTTCGCGAACTCGAGCGCCCGCCCGACGTCCTTCGCGACGATCGACGGCGCGGTCGGGATGCCGTACGCGGCGAGGATCTCCCCCACGTCCTCGCCGACCAGCATCGTGCGCCCGGCGCGACGGGCCCGCTGGATCGCCCGGCGCGCGCGCGCGACGTCGACGTCGAAGCGGACGTCCTTCCCGCGCGGCCGGTCGCGGAACCGCCGGTAGCGGCAGAGCGCCGAGAGCGCCGCCGCCGCCTCCTCCGGGAAACGGTAGACCGGCACGCCCGCCTCGCGCAGCACCGCCACCCCCTCGTCGTCCTTCTCCTTCCCCATGAAGCAGGCGAGCGTCGTCTTGCCGGACCTCTCCGCGCCCTCCGCGATCGCGCGCGCGACCGCCGGCGCGTCGGTCGTCACCGGGGAGACGAAGACCGCGAGGATCGCGTCGACGCCGGAGTCGGCGCCCACGGCGGCCAGCGCGCGGGCGAAGCGGTTCGCGTCGGCGTCGGCGATCAGGTCGGTCGGGTTCTGGGCCGCCGCCCCCTCGGGGAGCGCGGCGGCGAGCCGCTTCGTCGTCCGGGCCGAGAACTCGGCGAGCTCCAGGCCGTGGCCGACGCACGCGTCGGTGGCGAGGATCCCCGGGCCGCCGGCGTTCGTGACGATCGCGACCCGGTCGCCGGCGGGGACCGGCTGGTTCGCGAACGCCTTCGCCATCGTGAACATCTCCGCGACGGAGCGGGCCCGGAGCACGCCGCACTGCTCGAGGAGCGACTCCGCGGCGATGTCCATCCCGACCAGCGAGCCGGTGTGCGACGCGGCGGCGCGGGCGCCGGCGGTCGAGCGCCCCGACTTCACGACCACGATCGGCTTCTCGCGGGCGAGCACGCGCGCGATCTGCGTGAACCGCCGCGGCTCGCCGAACGACTCGAGGTAGAGGAGGATGACGTCGGTCCGCGGGTCGTTCCCGAACGCCTCGACCAGGTCGGACGCGGTGACGTCGACGAGGTTGCCGATCGACGCGAACATCGAGATGCCGACTCCGAGCTCGCGGGCGTCGGCGAGGATCGCCTCGCCGAGCGCGCCGGACTGGGTCGCGAACGAGACGCGCCCCGGCAGCGGCTTCACCGCCGCGAACGACGCGTTCAGCCGGACGTCGTCGGCGGTGTTGACGATCCCCATGCAGTTCGGGCCGATCACGCGCATCCCCGCCTTCGCGGCGACCTTCTTCAGCGCCTCCTCCCGCTCGGCCCCCTCGCGCCCCGCCTCGCGGAACCCGGCGGTGATCACGACCAGCCCCTTCACCCCCTTCTTCGCGCAGTCCTTCACCACGGGGAGGACGTGCTGGCGCGGCACCGCGATGACGGCGAGGTCGACCGGATCCTCGATGTCCGAGACGCGCGCGTACGCCTTCATCGACTGGACGACCTCGGCCTTCGCGTTGACCGGGAAGACCGGCCCCTGGAACTCCCCCTCGACGAGGTTCCGGAGCACCTCGCGACCGATCGAGTGCCGCCGCCTCGACGCGCCGACGACCGCCACCGAGCGGGGACGGAAGAGGACGTCGATCGACGGTCCGGGCGGCGAGTCGGACGGGGGAGCTTTCCGCTTCATGGTCGTTCCGGGGCGGGGTGGGAAACGCGGCAGTCTATCGAAGCCGATCGCCGCCACGAGGAACGCGGCCGACCCGACCGGGGCGTTTCGAACCCCCGGCCGCCGAATGTGGCAGGATGGCGGCGGTGAACGACGCCGGACGCCTCCTCGCCGCCCTCCTCGTCGCGTCGCTCGTCTCGGGCGTCGCCGCAGCAGAGACCGTGACGCCGTCCCGCGACGCGTTCCTCGCCGGCCTCGCCGAGGTCCGCGCCGCGCTCGACGACCGGCGGCCCGACGACGCGCACGAGCGTCTCGACCTGCTGCTCGAGACCCACCGCGAGCGGCCGTGGGCGTACGGGAAGCGGCTGGAGCTCGAACGTCTGTTCGAGGAGATCGCGTTCGCGTCGGGGTTCCCCGAGCCGCGGCCGGCCGAGCTCGTGAGCGGCGACCTGAAGCGGTACATCGACCTCAGCGGGTCGCTCGACATCGTCTACCCGAAGGACGCGCTCGAGGACTTCGGTCTCGTCGAGCCGATGGACGTCCTCGGCGCCCGCGAGCGCGGCGCGAGACCCCGGCCGCGGACGAACCTGGAGCGCCTCGAGCACCCGGCCCGGTTCGAGGGAGCGGTGCGGATCGAGGTCACGGGCGAGGCCTGGCTGGAGAAGCCGCCGCGATACGTCCTCCCGAAGATCGAGCTCGGGGGGCGGGGCGAGCGACGCCGCGTGGAGGTCTCCTTCCCGAAGCGGCGCGTCGCCAAGAAGAGCGACGAGCGGCGGATCGGGATCTCGATCCGTCAGGTCGAAGGAGCGTCCTCGGAAACGGTCGCGGCGGCGGACCGTTCCCCGCTCACGCCCGGCGAGCCGTACACGATCGTCGTCGACGCCAAGGGGTCGTCGGTCCGGGTCCTCGTGAACGGTCGGAAGGTCGCCTCGGGCCGGATCGCCGGCGATGCCTCGGGACACGTCGCGATCACGATCCCCGGGTTCGACTCGATGCGCCTGCAGGGCCGGGTCGGGCCGCAATGGATGGAGAGCCTCGCGGATCGGCGGCGCGAGGAGGCCCGGCGCGCGTTCGAGGCGTCGTACGACGCGACGCAGTTCGTCCCGTCCTGGCTGCGGGCGGAGCGATCCCCCACGATCGGTCCGATCCCCTCGTTCGACCACGGACACGAGCGGTACCTCGCCCCGCTGCGGGCGTCACTCGGCCGCGGCGACGAGGCGACGGTCGAGGCGCTCCTCGCGCGCGCCGGCGCCGACCCCGCGGTGTCGGTGGCCGGACGCGAGCACCTGCGCGCGATCGCCCGCCGCGAGTCCGGCGACCTCCGCCGGGCGCTCGTCCACGTGCGCACGGCGACGCTGGCCGACCCGGCGAACGCCGAGTTCTGGCGGCTTCGCCTCGACCTTTCCGCGGAGCTCCGGCACGAACCGGGGGCCCTCGAGGATCTCGCCGCCGACGCGTCCGAGTTCCCGGCGATCGTCGAGCTGTTCGAGGCGGTCGCCGACACGCTCCTCCGGACCCATCGCGCCGACCTCGCGCGCGTGGTGATGGAGCGGGCGGCGGCGCGCGGCCTGACCTCGAAGGAGATCGATCGGACGCACCGGGTCCTCGTGAAGGCCGAGCGCGGGCCGGTCTGGCCGCGGTTCCACGAGTTCGAGACCGCCCATTACGTCGTGCGTTCCGACCTCGATCACGCGATCTGCCGGGAGGCGGCGACGACGCTCGAGCGCGCGTACACCTGGTACCGGCGCGAGCTCCTCCCGGCCGACACCGACCGGAAGTTCCCGGTCTTCCTCTTCTCGGGGCGCGCCGGGTACGACGCGTACCTCGAGGACCTCGAGATCGAGACCCCCCTGCACAGCGCCGGGCTGTACAGCGTCACGCTGAAGCAACTCCTGATCTGGAACCTCCCCGACCGCGACATGATGATGCGGACCGTCGTCCACGAGGGGCTGCACCAGTACCTCGACGTCGTGAGCGACTCGATCCCGCGTTGGCTGAACGAGGGGCTCGCCGAGTACTACGAGGTCGCGACGACCGGCGCGATCCGGAGCACCGGCCAGGTGAACGAGGAGCACGTCGCGACGGCGCGGCTCTTCCGCCTCCCGCTGGCGGAGTTCGTCCGGCTCCCGCCGGAGAGGTTCTACGCGGTCGGCGGCGCCGCCTACGCCCAGGGGTGGGCGCTCGTCCACTTCCTGCGGCACGGCGGCCGCGAGCCGCGCGCGCTGTTCGACGAGATCGTCGCCTCCCTCCCCGAACGGGACGGCTCGCTCGTGCTCGACGCGCTCGAGCGGTACGGCTTCGAGAGGCTGCAGGAGGAGTACGACGCGTACGTGAAGCGGCTCCACGAGGCTTCGAAGGAGGGGTGAGGGGGTGCCTCCCGCCGCGAGCGACTCGCCGCGCCCGCCGCCCCCGGACGAGCCGCCGCTCGCCCGGGCGCTCGCGGCGGCGTACGACGAGCTGCGCGCCCTCGCCCGGGGCGCGATGCGCGGCGAGGCCGTCGGCCACACGCTGCAGCCGACCGCGCTCGCCCACGAGGCGTGGCTCCGGATCCGCCACCTCGACGCGGGCGTCGCCGGAGAACCGGACGCCCTCCGCGGGCTCGCGGCGAGGGTCTTCCGCCAGGTCCTCGTCGACCACGCCCGCGCCCGGCGCGCGGGCCGGCGCGGCGGCGGGCGACGGCGCGAACCGATCGACGGCGTCGAGCTGCCGGTCGAGGTCGACGCCGCCGAGGTCCTCGCCGTGCACGAGGCGGTCGCCGAACTCGAGTCGGTGCACGAGCGGGCCGCGCGCGTCGTCGAACTCCGCTACTTCGGAGGCCTCTCCGGCGAGGAGACGGCGCGGGCGCTGTCGGTCTCGCTCCGCACCGTGCACCTCGACTGGGCGTTCGCGCGGGGGTGGCTGGCGAAGCACCTCGACGGCGGCCCGCCCGGCGGAGGAGCCGAAGGGTGAGCGCTCGGCGGGACCGCGACCGGCTCCGCCGGCGAGCCTTCGAGGAGGCGATCGAGGCGACGTCCGACGCCGAGCGGGCGGAGGTCCTCGAACGGTGGCGGGCCCGGGACGCGGCGCTCGCGGCCGAGGTCCGAGAGCTGCTCGCGGCCCAGGCCGGCCCGAGCCCGCTCGACCGGCCGGCGGTCGGCGCCGACCTCCGGCGCCGCCTCGAGGAGGAGCGGCCGGAGCGCGTCCCCGACTCGATCGGACCGTACGCGGTCGAGGGGGTCCTCGGTCGCGGGGCCGCCGGGACCGTCTTCGCGGCGGTCGGCGGCGATCCTCCGCGGCCGGTCGCGGTGAAGGTGCTGCGCCCCGCCGCCGCCTCGGACACGGCGCGCCGACGCTTCGCGCTCGAGGTGGAGCTGCTCGAACGGCTCGACCACCCGAACGTGGTGAGGCTCCTCGACGCCGGCGTGCTGGAGACCGACCTCGGCCCGAGCCCGTACCTCGTCACCGAGCGGGTCGAAGGCGTCCCGCTCGACCTCCACCTGCGGCGGAGCGGCCTCGATCGGCGGGCGCGGATCGGGCTGATCGTCCGGATCGCCCGGGCCGTCGAGCACGCCCACGCGCGCGGCGTGATCCACCGCGACCTGAAGCCGGCGAACATCCTGGTGACGCCGGACGGCGAACCGCACGTCCTCGACTTCGGCATCGCGCGGGTGGCCGATCCCGAGGCCGGGGGGTCGTCGATGCTCACCGCGGCCGGCGCGCTCCTCGGCACCCTCCCGTACGCGAGCCCCGAGCAGGCGCGCGGCGACGTCCGCGCGGTCGACGTCCGGAGCGACGTCTACTCGCTCGGGGTGATCGCGTTCGAAGCGCTCGCCGGCCGCCTCCCGGTCGACGTCGGCGGCGCGGGGCTCGCCGAGATCGTCGACCGGATCTCGAACCTCACGCCGCCGCGGCTCTCCGCCCTCGACCCGTCGCTCGCCGGGGACCTGGAGGTGGTCGTCGCGACGGCGCTGGAGCACGACCCGGACCGCCGGTACGCGACGGTCGAGGCGTTCGCCGGCGACCTCCGCCGCGTCCTCGACGGAGCGCCGATCGCGGCGCGCCCCGTCCGCCTCCGGGCCGCGCTGCGCGACCTCGCCCGGCGCCACCGCCCGCTCGCCGCGGCGGCCGGCGTCGCCCTCGTCTCGCTCGTCCTCGGCGGCGCCGCGGCGGGGATCGGGCTCTTCCGCGCGCGCGAGGAGGCGCGGCGGGCGGCCGACAGCCTCGTCGCGGAGCGGGACGCCCTCGAGCGGGCGGAGGACGCGCTCGACCGGTCGCGCCGGAGCGAGGCGTTCCTGGCCGGCCTCCTCGGCGCCGTCGACCCGCGACGCCTCGGCCGGGCGGTCGAGCTGGCGGACGTCCTCGACGAGGCGACGGCGACCGTCGACGACGCGTTCGCGGACGACCCGCGGGCGGCGGCGGACCTCCGCATCCGGCTGACGCGCGCGTACCGGAAGCTCGGCGACTACGCCGGCGCCGAGCGGGCGCTCGCCCCGGCGGTCGCGACCTGGGAGGCGGCGGGGCTCGGCGACCGGACGGAGGCGCGGACGGCTCGCGCCACGTTGGCGGTCCTGCGACGGAAGCTCGGGCACGTCGACGACGCGCTCCGGCGGCTGGAGGAGCTCGTCCCGGCGGCCGCCGACCCCGACCGCCGCGACCGGCTCGACCTCTCGCTCGTCGACCTCCCGATCGCCGGCGAGCTGGCGTCGACGTACGCGCTGGTCGGCCGGGCCGAGGACGCCCTCGCGCTGCGCGAGCGGTGCGACGCGGTCGCGCGCGCCGCGCCGCACCTCGCGCCGCTCCTGCGGGTCGAGATCGGCTGCCAGCTCGCGACGAGCCTGCTCGCGGCCGGCCGGGTCGCCGAGGCGGCCGCCCGCCTGGAGGCGCTCCGGGCGGACGAGATCGAGCGGGTCGGCGAGGACCACGCGGACGTGCGGTACGTCGAGACGTACCTCGCCGACGTCTACCTGACCGGCGGCCGGGCGGCGGAGGCCGAGGCGATCTACCGGCGTTCGGCCCTCGCGATGGAGGCGCTGCACGGCGAGCGCCACCCGCGGACGCGGGCGGCGTGGCACCGCGTCGCGAGGAGCCTCGACGCGCAGGGACGCCTCGACGACGCGATCCCGATCTTCCGGGAGCAGCTCGCGCTCTCCCGCGCGGACGAGCCGGGCGCGGTGTCGCGGATCGAGGCGCTGCAGAAGCTCGGCGACGCGCTCGCGCGGACCGGCCGCGAGGCGGACGCGCGCGTGGCGGCGCCGCTGCTGCGGGAGGCCCTGGATCGTTCGCCCGTCGCCTCCGGCGTCGACCGGATGCGCTCGCTCTTCTCGCTCGCCCGCGCCCACGCGCACCTCGGCGACCGCCCCGAGACCGAGCGACTCCTCGACGAGGCCGCCGCGGCCGCGCTCCCCGGCGCCCCCGGGCCGGACGCCGCGTTCGAGCGCGAACGGACCGAGATCCGGGCCCTCCTGCCGGACGGGAACTGACGCGCCCGCCGCGGGGTTCGAGCCCGCTCGGCGCCGTTCCGTCGAGCGAACCGCGATTCACGGCCCCCCGGCGCCGCGCCCGGCCGTTCCCACGGGATGGCCGCACAAACGATCTCTGGAGCCCCGCATGCGACTCGTCTCCCTCCTCCTCGCCACGGTCGCCGCCGTCGCCGCCGACGCCGCCGCTTCCTCGACCTGGATCGTCGACCAGGACGGGGGCCCGAACGTCGACTTCACGTCCCTGTCGCTCGCCGTCGACGTCGCCGCCGAGGGGGACATCCTCCTGGTGAGGGAATCGGTGGCCCCGTACCCGCCGCTGACGGTCGACGGGAAGGCGCTGACGATCCGGGCCGAGCCGGAGACCGCCGGCGCCCGCCCGGTCGTCCCGACGGTCCTCGTGCGCGACCTCGCGGCGGGACAGACGGTCGTGGTGAGCGGGTTCGCGGTCGAGGCCCCCGCGCTCGTCCTCGAGGCGGGGGTCGCGGTGCGCCAATGCGCCGGGGCGGTCTTCCTGGAGGACCTCGCGGTCGCGCCGGCCAGCGCCTTCCTCGCGAGGGTGATGGAGGTCGTGGACTCCCCCCGCGTCGTCGGGACCCGCCTGGAGCTGATCGCCCCGCCGTCCCACGCGGCGGTGAACGCCGTGCACGGACTGTCGGTCCACTCGTCCTCGGTCGCGCTCTACGACTGCCGGATCGAGGGGGCGGACGGCGCGGAGGGCGGCGTCGGCGCCCACGGCGTGGTCCTCTCCCCGGGCACGCTCCTGCTGGCCGGGTGCGTGGTCGAGGGGGGCCGGGGCGGGGACGGGGCGATCGCGTCCGGCGCGTGCTCGCCGGCCGGGAACGGCGGGGACGGCCTCCACCTCGTGGAGGGGACCCTGACCCGGCTCGACTCGGTCGTGACCGCGGGCGCGGCCGGCGCCCCCGCGCCCGGCTGCCCGGCGAGCGGGGTCGCGGGCGTCGACGTCCGGGTCCTCGGGGGGAGCGTGACGACGATCGCCGACACCCTCCGCCAGATCGGAAGAGCGTCG
>JBICIB010000382.1:0-4760 GCA_043101415.1 Planctomycetota bacterium JB042
GGTGGTGGTCCCCGAGGACGAGCCGCCACAGGTCGACGAGTGGGAGCCGGAACCCGGCGCGAGCTTCGTGTCGCCGCTGTCGGACGTTCGGCTCGTCTTCTCCGAGGCGCTCGACGGCGATGCTCTGACGTACGGCCGTCGAGTGCGGCTCCTCGTCACGCCGCCGGGTGAGATCGTGCGGCCGTGGCCGGCGGCGACGTCGACCTCGACGGGCGACGTGACGGCGACTCGCCTCCGCCCGCTCCTTCCGTTCCCTGCCGGCGCGACGGTTCGGGTCGAGGTCGACGCGACCGTGACGGACCTCTCCGGGAACGGAATCGCCGGTCCGACGGTGGCGGAGTTCCTCGTCACGCCGTGAGTCGATTCGAAGACCTCCGGGCGCTCGGCGCGGGCCGTTCGGGGCTCGTGCGCGTCGCCCGGGACCGCGCCCGCGCCGGGGCTCGCGTCGTCCTCAAGTCGGTCCCCGCCGGCGCGCGGGACGAGGTGGAGCGCGAGTATCGAGTCCTCTCGGCCGTCGGTCACCCGGCCCTCGCGCGGGCGATCGACCTGGTGGAGGTCGACGGCGCACCGACGGTCGTCCTCGACTTCGTCCCCGGGGAGGCGCTCGACGTGCACGTCCGCCGGCACGGTCCGCTCGAGCCGGAACTCGGTCGAGGGCTGGCGGCGGCGCTCTTGTCGGCGCTCGATCGCCTCCACGGCGAGTCGTTCCTCCATCTCGACGTGAAGCCTCCGAACGTGATCGTCCGGCGAGACGGGGGACGGATTCACGCCGTGCTCGTCGACGCCGGACTCGCTCTCGCTCGATCCGCGGCGTCGTTCGCGGGGAGTGCGGGCGGAACGGAGGCGTACGCCGCTCCCGAGGTGAGGGCCGGGGGAGCGGTCGATCCACGGGCCGACCTCTTCTCGCTCGGACGAACGCTCCGGGAGACGGTCGAGGTCGACGCGGACTCCGCTCTCGCCGCGTTCGTCGGTCGTCTCGACGCGGAGCGAGCGGAGGCACGGTTCCCGAGCGCCGCGGCCGCGCTCGACGACCCCCACCTTCGCCGCGCCCACGCCGCGTGGCGACGAAGTCGGCTCGTTCGACTCCCGTGGATCGCCCGCCACGGCGGAGTCGACCGACCGCTGGAGCGGGTCGTCCGATCGGGAGTCGTCGAGCTCGTCGGTCCCCCGGGCTCCGGGAAGAGCGCGCTGCTCGATCGACATCTCCGCGCGGCCCGTCTCGCCGGCAAACCGGTGTTCCTCACGCGGGGGAGTGCGGGCCTGGGGTTCTCGGCGCGACTCGCCGCGTCGCTCGGCGTCGAGGCGCCGTCCGACGACGGGACGCCGGGCATCGGCGACGGGGAGAGCGCGGTCTTCCGGCGGACGACCAGGGCGCTCCGCGCTCTCCCGGCCGACGCCGTGCTGCTGGTCGACGACGCGGATCGGCTCGAGCCGGACGTCCTGTCGGCCCTGCGGACCGCGGGGTTCGGGCGCGAGGTCTCGAGCGGCGGACTCCTCCTCGCGTCCGGCCGTCCGCTCGGGATCGGCGCCGCCGTGATCGAACTCCCTCCCGTCGAGCCCGCCGCGCTCGCCGCCGCGATCTCCCGGCCCACCGGCGCGCGGCTCGACGCGGCCCTCGTCCGGAGGGTGGCGGAGAGGGTGTGCGAGGGGAAGCGCGGCGTTGTGCGAGGGATCGTCGAGGCGTTCGCGACCGCGTTTCGGCGCGCGTCGGGGACGGCGGCCGCGCTCGAGTCGATCGACCGCGGCGCGATCCCGGCGGCGCCGCGGCTGGGACGGACGGCGGTCGAGCGCCTCGGCGCCCTGGAGCGTCGACTCGTGGAGGCCCTGGCGGTCGCGCGCGACCCGCTCGACGAGTCGGTCCTGTCGGCATTCGGTGCGCCGGAGTCCGACGAGGGTTCCGTCGCGTCGGCGCTCGCGGCCTTGCGGGAGCGGGGGCTCGTGCTGCGGCACGCGGACGGTCGCCGCGAACTCCACCCCCGCGTCGCCGCGGCGATCCGGTCCCGAGGCCTCGGAGCCCGCACCGTCCGCGAGATCGCCCGCCGCTTCGCCGACCACTCGAAGTCGCCGGAGAGGGAGCAGTTCCGCTTCCTCTCCGCGCCGTCACCGGAGACCGACCGGGCGCTGGCCGAGGTCCTCGACGCGCTGCGGGAGCACGGCGCTCCTCGCACCGCGCTCGACAGGGCGTCGCGCGCCGTCGAGGCGGAGCCGCAGCGGGCGAGGCGTTGTCGGTTCGTGGCCGTTCGGGCGAGGATCGATCGAGGGGAGCTGAAGGAGGCGGAGTCCGCCCTGAGGGAGGCCGCGCGCCGCACCGGGGGGGAGGGAGAGTTCGCGGCCCTGGTCGCTCTCGCCCGGGCCGAGCTCGCGCAGGCCCGGGGTGCGGTCGACGAGACGAGGCGATGGGCGGCACGGGCGAGGGAGCGGGCGGTCGACGCACGGACTCGCAGTCGCGCGTCGAACCTCGAGGGGGTCGCCCTCTATCGCGCGGCCGAGTACGAGGAGGTGCTCCGGCGCGCCCGAGGGCCGGCGGAGCCGGGAGAGGGCGAGGTCGAAAGGAGCCTCCGCGCGAACCTCGCCGGCATCGCGGCGCTTCGCCTCGGGCGACTCGACGAGGCGCTCGACGCGCTCCGCTCGGCGCTCGCCGGCTTCGAGTCGGTCGGGTCGTCGTCCGGCGGCGCGATGGTCCGGAACAACCTCGCGCTCGTCGAGTCGCGGCGCGGCCGGCCGGCGGCCGCGCTCCGTCACCTGCTCACCCTTCGCCGTCATGCGATACGGCACGACGCGCCGATCCGCGAGGCGCTCGCCGCGAACAACGCGGCCTTGATCCTGCGGGACAGCGGCCGGTTGGATCGCGCGCGCCGACTCCTGGACGACGCGGTTCGCATCCGAAGGGCGGTCGGGGAGAGGTACGGGCTCGGCTCTTCGCTCTCGAACCGGGCGACGGTCTTGGCCGAGCTCGGCGCCGCGTCGGAGGCGCTGCGCGACGTGGACGAGGCGATCGAGTCGTTCCGCCAGGCCGGCTCTCCCGCCAAGGAGTTGATCGCCCGCAAGAATCGCGTCCGGACCCTGGCCGCGCTCGGGGACGACGAGGCGTTTCGGGAAGCGGCCCTCGACGCTCGAGAGCGAGCCCGCGAGGCGGGAGAACCGGTGGAGGAGGGGGACGTCCTTCGACACGAGGCGATCGTGTGGGCGCGGAACGGGGACGGGGCGGCGGCGGCGGAGCGTCTGGCGGCGGCGGTCGCCCGGTTCGTCGAGGCGGGGGACGAGTGGCGGGTGACCGAGGCTCGCGTCGAGCGGGCGATCGTCGCGCCGACCGCGCCGCCCGCCGAGGAGGAGCGGTCGTCGCTCGTCGCCGCGCTGCGGGAGGGGCGTGCTCGGGAGTCGTCCCGCGAACGTCGAGGCATGATCGCGCTCGGGCTCGCGCGGATCGGCGGGGAGGAGGCGGAGGCGTGCGCCGTGGAGGCGTTCGAGACGCTGGTCCGGTCGGGGCGGCCGCGCTGGCGTCTCCTCGCCGCGGCGGCGGCGGCGGAGGTGGCGAGCCGGCAAGGTCGCACCCTCGCGCTCGACCGCGCGCTCGCGGTCGGTCGCGAGGCGTTGGACCGCCTCGAGCGCGGAGCGCCGGGTTGGATCGATCCGGGGGCGGCGGCCGTCGTCCGCGCGTTCGCACCCGAGAGCGGAGGATCCGAGCGCTCGACGTTCGCCGGGCCGGCCGCGACGCTCGTCGGCGAACGCGCGGGAGACCTGCACGCCGTGCTCGATCTCTACCGGCGCCTCGCGAAGACCAATGACGTCGAGTCGTTGCTCGACGCGATCCTCGACGCTGCGCTCACGCTCTCCGGAGGCTCACGCGCGCTCCTCCTGGTCCGAGAGGAGCGGGACGACGCTGCGGTCGTGCTCCGCGCGCGCGACGACGACGCGGCGCCGCTGGAGGAGCCGGAGGAGCAGTACTCGCGTGCGGTCCTCGAGACGGTGCTCGGCTCGGGCCGCCCCGTCGTCCTCGGAGACGCCGCGCTCGACCCGCGCTGGAGTGGCCACCTCTCCGTCCGCCGCCTCCGCCTCCGCTCCGTGGCGTGCGTTCCGCTCGGCGGGCGGGGGACGACTCTCGGAGCGTTGTACGTCGATCAGTCGGGGCGGTCGCGCGCGTTCGACCCGGGGCGGCTCGAACTCCTGGAGCGATTCGCGGACCAGGCATCCCTGGCGCTCGAGCGGGTCCGCGACGAAGGGCGGATCCGCGCGCTGAACCGGCAGCTCGAACGAAAGCTGGCCCGGGTCGAGCGAGCGCTCGGGGCGGAGCGTCGCGCCGGCGGCATGACCGGAGCGCTCCGCCCTGCGCTCCGGATCGCGGGGTCGCACCCGTCGATCGAGCGGGTGCGACTGGAGATCGAGCGAGCCGCGGTGACCGACCTGCCGGTCCTGCTGACCGGCGAGACCGGAACGGGGAAGGGGCTCGCGGCGCGATGCCTCCACGACGCGTCGCCACGTGCGGGCGGCCCGTTCGTGGTCCTCGACGGGGCGGCGATTCCGGAGTCCCTCTTCGAGGCGGAGGTGTTCGGGACCGTCGAGGGGGCGTTCACCGGGGCCGCCGATCGGCTCGGCATCGTGGGCGAGGCGGACGGGGGGACGCTCTTCCTCGACGAGATCGACGCCGTCCCGCCGTCGGCTCAGGCGAAGCTCCTCCGCTTCCTGGAGCGGGGTGAGGTCCGCCCCGTCGGCGGGGGACCGCGTCGCGTCGACGTCCGGATCGTCTCGGCGGCGAGCGAGGA
>JBICIB010000383.1:0-5650 GCA_043101415.1 Planctomycetota bacterium JB042
GCTCTCCCCTGCTCTCCCCTGCTCCCCCTCACAGCCTCGGCAGCGCGTCCTCGTCCCTCCACTCCCCGGCCTCCTTCTCCTCCGGCTCGTACGCGCCCAGCGTCTCGATCAGGCGTTCGTACCCCAGCAGGTCCATCATCCCGAGCGACTGGACGGTCCGGACCGCCACGAGCTGTTCCGACCAGCTCGACGGCTGCTCGGCGACGCTCAGGAGGATCTCGCGGGCCCGGGCGGCCGGGTCCTCGCACCCGGGCGGCAGCCAGGTCGCGAGGGTCCGGAGTTCGGCCTCCGCGGCCGGCCCGGCGCGGAGCAGGGTCGAGGCGACGGACCGCACGAGCGCGTCCCGGTCGGGTCCGTCCGCGTCGTCGACCAGCAGCGGCAGGACCTGCCGCACGCGGTCCCGCGTGACGCGCCTCCGGAGCGCGGCCCGGAACAGCGGAGCCCGCCGGACCGGAGCCTCCTCCGCGCGCTCCAGCCGCTCCTTCAGGGCGGCGCGCGCGGCGAGCGTCGACGCGATCCGATCGTGATCGCAGACGAACGCCGTCGTCGCCGCCCGCATCGACTCGCGTTCCCGATCCTTCAGGTGGGGGTTCCGCCGCACGACCTCGGCGACGAACTCCGGGATCCCCCCGGTCGCCCGCAGCAGCTCCGACAGGCGCGCCACCTCCCGGCGTCGGGCCGACTTCAGCTCGCGGAACTCCTGCCACTCGCGCTCCGACGCGTTCAGGACGCGGAGGTCGTTCGCGAGGAGGTTCCCCTCCCACCCCACGAGCTCGAACCCCGGCAGCGGGACGCCGAGGTACTGGACGTCGAACTCGGCGCGCAGCCGCACCGCCTCCATGACGACCGGCCGGCGCATCCGGTGGATCTTCCGCCGCGCGACGTCGAACCCGGCGCGGACCGGCAGCTCGCGCAGGGTCCGCCGGTCGGGGTCGAGCACGTCCTTCACGATCATCACGAACCGCGAAAGGAGCAGCCGCGCCGCCTTGAACGCGAACCCGACGGCGAACAGAGGGGAGAGGAAGACCCTCCCCCGCGCGAACCAGCGGCGATAGAAGCGGTAGGGGTTGAACGTCCGCCGCTCCTTCGGGAGCCTCTGCATCGGGAACGTTCCGAAGATCGTCCGGATCAGGACCTCCCGATCCTCCCGGAGCAGGGTCAGGACCATCTCGCCGAACCGCTCGCGGACCTCCTCGTCGCGCCGCTCGTCGACGGTGAGGAAATGGAGCGCGTTGAACTCGGTCGTGCGGTACAGCAGCGTCCCGTCCCCCTCCCCCGCGCCGTCCTCCTCGCGCAGGTGGACCCCGCTCCGCTTCAGGCGCGAGCGGCGGTGGCGGTGCTCGAGCCAGCGCTGGAACAGCTCGCGGTCGGACCCGTCGGCGGCCGGCATCTCGTCGAGCGGGATGCAGTGCCGGTTGTACTCGAGGATCAGGCGCGCGGTGAGCTGCGACACGCTGTGGGTGATGAAGTTGAACCAGACGTACGGCCCCGTCACGCCCCCCTTCCCCCGTCCGATGTCGAGGCGCTCCAGCCGGCGGCGCTGCTTCCGGTCGTACCGGAGGCGGTTCTCGCGGATGTTCTCGAGCGTCAGGTTCCCGAGCAGGAGGCTCGCGATCTGGGTGTCGTTGGCGTGGAAGAACGCGCCGTCGAGGAACGTCCGGTAGAAGAGGAACATCGACGCGCAGTGCGGGAACCCCGCCCGCTCGAACGCGATCATCTCCCGGCCGGCCGCCCGGCCGACCAGCGGGTCGTCGAGCCCCATGCGGACGAACCGGTCGACCAGCCCGTCCCCCACTCCGGGATCGGCGCCGTCCCGCAGCCGCACCTCCGGCAGCATGACCCGCTGGGCCAGGAACCGCAGGTAGTCCTCGGCGCACGACTCCTTCACCGTCTCGGTCAGCCCGAGGAACTGCGCCTCCGCCACGCGGTCGTAGAAGTCGGCGGCCTGCCCGGCGATCTTCCGCAGCCACAGCCCGAGCGCGAGCGGGACGAGGCAGAGGAGCCCGAGGATCAGGACCGGCCCCCACAGGAAGCGGAGCAGGGCGTCGGCGACCTGGTCGAGCAGCTCGAGGCGGGTCGTCTTGACGAGCAGGAGCGCCACCCCGAGGATCGCGGAGAAGAGGACGAGCCGCTTCGCGGGCCGCTCGGTCGCCTTCACGAGCTGCAACCCGATCCGGTCGAGGAACTGCGCGCCGGTGATGCTCCCGTACAGGTCGGCGAACCACGTGACGCACCGCCGCGACAGGGCGAGGACGTCCCCGAGGACGCGGCCGAGCCGGGCGGTCGTGCCGAGCGGGTCGCCGAGCCCGTCCGGGCCGACGACGTACCGGACGAGCGGCAGCCGGCGAAGGAGCGGCAGCCGGAAGAACCGGAGCGACGACGTCACCTGCCGCGCGAAGTCGACCCCCATGTACTCCGCGATCCGGTGCGGGTTCAGGTCGCGCAACGTGCGGATGACGTCGTCGACGTCGAAGTCCCTGACCGCGCCGAGCAGCGACGTGGCGCGCGGGGACGGCGCCGGCCGCCCGTCGTCGGGGCGAACCTCCTCGATCTCCGCCTCCAGGAGCGCCACCCGCGCCTCGGCCGACGCGCACCGGGCCGCGGCCGGCAGCGACGCGACGCTCTCCGAGGCGGCGCGCGCGATCCACGCGTCGAGGTCGCGCGCCCGCTTCAACAGGGTGGGGACCCGCTCGTCCTTCACCGCGTCGGTGAAGAAGACGATGTTGTGGTTCAGGAGCCATCCGTGCCGCTCGACGACGCGGTCGGAGGCCCGCGCGACGAACAGGAGGAGGCGGAAGAACCGGATGGCCGGGCGGAGGAGCTGGAGCACCCGCAGCACCCGCCCCAGCCGGAGGAGCCGGACGAACTGGAGGCCGCCGACGTTCTCGAGGTTCGCGACCAGCCCGAACGGGATCGACGGGACGAGCTCCGTGAGGAACCGGCGCCGCAGGTGGTCGAGCCGGCGCGGACTCAGGAGCCATCGGACGGTGAAGTCGAGGAGCAGCACGGAGCAGATCGCCGTGTCGGCCCAGACCGTCCACGGCACCTCCCCGGGCGCGGGCGGGTCGGAGTGGTGCGCGACGACGATCAGGCCGAGGACCGCGACGATCAGCCAGAAGATCATCGCCTCCCACCGCTCGACCAGGCGCCGCCCGAAGACGGCGTCGAGACGTCGCGCGAGGCGGAGGTCCGAGGCGAGGTCCTTCAGCCGGCGGGACATCCGACGGAGCTTCCGCCGCACCCGCGCCGGCGTGTAGAGACCGGCGTCCGCCTCCTCGAGCACGGCGCGCTCGGCGTCCGGGAGGCGGCGGAGCGCCCGGCCGAACGACCGCGTCATCCGCTCGCCGAGCCGCCGCTGCCGCTCCAGCCGCTCGATCGTCGCGAGGTCGCGCGCGTCGACGTGCGTGAGTCGCGCCTCGTCGAGCTCTCCGATCAGTTCGAGCGCGAGGTCCTCGACGATCCGGAGCCCGGCCGCCGACTCGATCCGGTCGACGTACTCGAAGAAACGGTCCTCGAGCCGCCCGCGCTCCGCCGCCAGCCGCTCCGACGACGCGACGAGCGGGGCGCGTTCTTCCTCGGGGACGTCCTCGGCGCGCGACGACAGCCGGACCTCCGTGGCGTCGAGGCCCCGGAAGGTCCGGAACACCTCCGCCGCCGTCTCGTCGTTCGCGCCGTCCCTCGCCACCCGCGCCGCCCGGGAGAGCTGCCGCTCGGCCCGGCGGGAGAGGATCTCGAGCCGGACCCGCGCGACACGCTCCCGCAGCGGGGCGGTCTCCGGCCGCACGTCCGCGTCGACCGTCTCCTCGTCCTCCGGCGGGCGATCGGGCGGGGCGACGACGGGGTCCGACTCCCGGCGCAGGGCGTTCTCGATCTCCTGCAGCTCGACCAGACGGAACGGCGTGTCGTCCGCGCCGCCGTCCCCCTCGACCGCGCGGACGGTCGATCGGAGGAGTCGGCACCGCGCGCGCAGGAGCGCGAACGCGCGCGCCGCGACGTCCGGCGCGAGCGACGCGTCGCGGAGGAACGAGCGGGCGTCGTTCTCCAGCTCCTCGAGCGCCGCCGACGTGCCGTCCCCGAGGGCCGCCGCGGCGTCGGGGGTGGCGGACGCGAGCCGCTCGACGTCGCGGGCCGCCTCCCGCGCCTCCCGGTGGAGCGCGACCAGCCTCTCGGGACTCGCGCCTCGGAGCGCCTCCCGCCACGCGGCGGCGAGCGCCTCCCTCAGGCGGCGGAGCGGGTCGGGCGGGTCGACGGGTCCGGTCACGCGACAGAACGTAAAGGGGAGCGGGCCCCGGGGCGAGCCGGGCGGGTCCCGGCGCTACAATCGTTCTCGGAATCGACCGTCGAGAGTCTCCCGTTGCCGCCCGGCCCCGCACCGAACTGCCACCGCTGCCGCCACTTCTACGTGACCTGGGAGCCCGCGACTCCGAGGGGGTGCCGGGCGTTCGGCTTCAAGTCGCAGACCCTCCCGTCGATCGTGGTCGAGAGGGAGTCCGGGGTCCCCTGCCGGCAGTTCGAGGAGAAGCCGCCCGTGTCGGACCGAGGAGAGCGCCCGCGATGATCGACGGAGATCGCTACCGCGTGACCGAGGCGCAGCGGGAGGCGTTCCGCCGCGACGGGTGGGTCCACCTGCCGAGGGTGGTGACCGAGGAGGAGCTCCTCGGGCTCGAGCGGGAGTTCGCGCGGTTCCTCGCGCGCGAGATCGAGGTCCCGGGGAAGGACTTCTGCGACATGGCCGGGACGTACGACCGGCCGATCGAGGAGTGGGCGGTCGTCAACGTGATGCTGCCGGGGAGGTACCGCCCGGCGTGGCGCGGGAACGTCTTCGAACGCCGCGCCGCCTCGATCGCCGCGCAGCTCCACGGGGACGACATGCGGCTCGACTACGACCAGCTCCTCGCGAAGCCGCCGCGGCGCGAGGACGGGGTGTTCCACTGGCACCAGGACCAGGCGTACTGGCCCCGGACCGACGACCCGCGCACCGCCACCGCGTGGCTCGCCGTCGACCCGTCGACCCGCGAGAACGGCTGCATGCGGTTCGTCTCCGGGTCGCACCGGGAGGCGGCGCTCCGCCCGCACCGCCCCCTCCACGGCGACCGGGAGACGTCCCACACCCTCGTCGCGGACGTCGACGAGGAGAGCGACGAGGTCACGTACGCCGAGCTCGCCCGCGGGGACGCGACGGTGCACGACGAGCGCGTGCTGCACGGTTCCGGGCCGAACCGCTCCGGCGGGTGGCGGCGCGCCTGCGTCGTCGCGTTCCGGTCCGCGGCGACGGTCGCGCGCGAGCGGGAGCTCGGGTTCACGCACTCGCACGAGGACGCGCCGGAGGTGAAGGATCGCGTCGGTGATTGACGAGGCGCCGAACTCCGCGACCGCGCGGGCGCCCTCCCTCCGGACGGCGCTCGCGCTCCTCGTCGCGTTCCTCTCCTGCGCCGCCACCGGGCTCGCCCGGGACGACGAGCACCTCCCCGTCCGGGTCGAGGTGACCGTCGACGACGCCGACCTCCCCTCGACCGGGGTGTTCACGCTCCGCCTCCGATTCGAGCCGACGGCGGACCTCGAGCGCGCGCACCTGCTCCGCGTCGTCGTCGGCCGCGGCCGGCGCGAACTCGTCTCCCGCGACGTCGTCCCCGACCCGCAGATCGGAAGA